>NZ_JBFSTC010000027.1:0-52971 GCF_041466605.1 Vibrio sp. 10N.247.310.17
ACCTCTCGGCGCCAGAACCTAAATCTGGTGCGTCTACCAATTCCGCCACGACCGCTTTACTTTCCTAAAAACTCTTTACTGTAAAGAAACATATGTTTAATAACAAACAGAGTGCTTAGGAAATGGTGGCTACTGCGGGATTCGAACCTGCGACCCCATCATTATGAGTGATGTGCTCTAACCAACTGAGCTAAGTAGCCATTTCCAAATTGTTGCTCATTTCGAGACGTTGCCGCTTCGTTGTGAACGGGGCGCATTATGCGGAGTTGAGTGAAACCCGTCAACTTTTTTTTTGAATAAATCACGAATAAACATCTGTTCGGTTTCTTTTTAGTCAAAGAGGCGTATTTGTCAGCAAGAAATAGGTTCAAATGCCGATATATATAGGAAGTTAAGTTTTGGATAAGAAGCTCTTTAGAAAGAGCGAAAACGAAAAAGGCCAGTGAATTCGCTGGCCTTTTATTAGATGTTTATCGGTAATTAAACGTTGAAACGGAAGTGAACAACATCACCGTCTTTAACGATGTATTCTTTGCCTTCAAGACGCCATTTACCTGCATCTTTTGCTCCGCTTTCACCGCCAAATTCGATGAAATGTTCGTAACCAACTACTTCTGCACGGATGAATCCTTTTTCGAAGTCGGTGTGGATCTTGCCTGCAGCTTGTGGCGCAGTCGCACCTACAGGGATCGTCCAAGCGCGAACTTCTTTAACACCTGCAGTGAAGTAAGTCTGAAGAGTAAGTAGTTCGTAACCAGAGCGGATCACTCGGTTAAGGCCTGGTTCTTCGATACCCATGTCTGCAAGGAACTCTTCACGATCTTCATCGTCAAGTTCAGAAAGCTCAGATTCGATTGCAGCACAAACAGCAACAACAACGTTGTTCTCTTTTTCTGCGTACTCACGAACTGCGTCTAGGTAAGGGTTGTTTTCAAAACCATCTTCAGCAACGTTTGCGATGTACATTGTTGGCTTAAGCGTTAGGAAGTTAAGGTAGTCGATCGCCGCTACTTCTTCTTTAGCAAGTTCAACAGTACGAGCCATACCACCTTCAGTCAGGATAGGTAGTAGCTTTTCAAGAACCGTAGTTTCGAATTTAGCGTCTTTATCGCCGCCTTTTGCTTTTTTAGCATTGCGGAATATTGCACGTTCACAGCTATCTAGATCGGCAAGAGCAAGCTCAAGGTTGATCACTTCGATATCTTCGATAGGTGATACTTTGCCTGAAACGTGAACGATGTTTTCGTTTTCAAAGCAGCGTACAACGTGACCGATAGCATCAGTTTCGCGGATGTTAGCTAGGAACTTGTTACCTAGACCTTCGCCTTTAGATGCGCCAGCAACTAGGCCTGCGATATCTACGAATTCCATTGTCGTTGGAAGGATCTTCTGTGGATTAACAATTTTTGCTAATGCATCTAAGCGTAGATCTGGAACCGGAACGATACCTGTGTTTGGTTCGATCGTACAAAATGGAAAGTTTGCTGCTTCGATGCCTGCTTTAGTCAGCGCGTTAAACAGAGTTGACTTACCAACGTTTGGTAGACCAACGATGCCACATTTAAAACCCATGATATAAACCTTATTCTGCTTTGAACGTATGTAAGCGATTTTGTGCTTTTGGTAGGCCATCTTTCAATAAGATGTCTAGGCTACGAACCGATTCGTCAACGACAGCCTCGATACACTCTTGCTCTTTCGCAGGAGCTTTGCCTAATACATAACCTGCAACTTTATCTTTGTGTCCTGGATGGCCAATGCCTAATCTAAGACGATAGAATTCTTTATTGTTACCCTGTTTGCTGATGATGTCTTTCAGACCATTATGTCCACCATGACCACCACCTTTTTTAAACTTTCCAATACCTGGAGGAAGATCTAACTCATCGTGAGCGACCATGATCTCTTCTGGTTTAATTTGGTAGAACTTTGCTAAGGCAGCAACAGCTTTGCCTGACAAGTTCATAAAAGTCGTTGGGATCAGCAAACGAAGATCTTCACCATGAACCATGATACGACCCGTTAGGCCAAAGAACTTTGGTTCGTTCTTCAGTGTCACGTTGTGTACACGTGCTAATTCTTCAACTACCCAAGCACCCGCATTGTGGCGAGTTTTGGCGTATTCTGGACCTGGATTAGCCAGTCCAACGAGAAGTTTTATTTGTTGGCTCAAGGTATGGATCTCTCTTGGGATTTCAAAAAGCGCCGTATGATATCACAGTTTATGAAAAAGGTGCGAGCTAGCTGATAGCAACTCAATGATTCAAACTGTGGTCGTTAGATATAAAAAAAGCACTTCATCGAATGAAGTGCTTAATATCTTTTTCAGATTGTTCTGCTAAAGCAAAGCTATAGAGCTTTGATTAGTTGAACATCGCAGAGATAGACTCTTCGTTGCTGATACGACGAATCGCTTCAGCAAGCATGCGAGAAAGGCTTAGCTCAGTCACTTTACCTGTCGCGGCCATTTCTGGAGAAAGCTTGATTGAATCAGTAACAATAACTTGGTCTAGAACTGAATTGCGGATGTTGTCTGCAGCAGTACCAGAGAATACAGCGTGAGTTGCGTAAGCGAATACACGCTTAGCACCGCGCTCTTTAAGCGCTTCAGCTGCTTTACATAGTGTGCCACCAGTATCGATCATGTCATCAACGATAACACAGTCACGACCTTCAACATCACCGATTAGGTTCATTACTTCAGAAACGTTAGCACGTGGACGACGCTTATCAACGATAGCGATGTCAACATCACCTAGCGCTTTAGCTGTAGCACGAGCACGTACAACACCACCAAGGTCTGGAGAAACCACAACTGGGTTTTCTAGGCCACGGTTAGCCATGTCTTCTAGAAGAACTGGAGTGCCGAAAATGTTATCAACAGGTACATCGAAGAAGCCTTGGATTTGCTCTGCGTGTAGGTCGATAGTCAAAACGCGGTCAACACCAACGTTAGAAAGGAAATCTGCAACAACTTTTGCAGTAATAGGCACACGAGCAGAACGTACACGACGATCTTGACGGGCATAACCGAAGTAAGGGATTACAGCAGTAATACGGCCAGCAGAAGCACGGCGCATTGCGTCAATCATTACCACCAATTCCATAAGGTTGTCATTGGTTGGTGCACAAGTTGATTGAATCAGGAATACATCGCTACCACGAACGTTTTCATTGATTTGTACAGCGACTTCGCCATCAGAAAAACGGTCTACAGTAGCATCTCCAAGAGAGATGTATAGACGATCAGCAATACGTTGGGCTAGTTCAGGTGTTGCGTTACCAGCAAATAGCTTCATATCAGGCACGGTGGAAACCTCGGGTTGCGTCCAGTTTTAAATAGATTGTGGGTGGGCTGATTGGTATTCAGCCAAAGTTTCTTTTAAAGGCGAAATGTTTCGTCCTCTCGCGACAAACGCGGAAACTGTGTCAGGCAGTTGCTCTAGCACTGATTCGGCTTCTTTTTTGCTGCTAAATTCAGCAAAAACGCATGAACCCGTACCAGTCAATCTCGACGGCGCGTATTGTAGCAGCCATGAAAGTTGCTTATCAACCTCTGGGTACAGCATTCGCACAATTTTTTCGCAATCGTTTACGTATTCTTGCTCTAGAAGCGTTGATAGTGCTCGCTTCGGCGTATTTCGAGTTAATTCTGAATGTGTGAATATGTCTACAGTTGCTATGCTCACTTGAGGTTTAACAACGAGATACCATTTCTCATCCGGATTAGCGGGTTGTAATTGTTCACCAACACCTTCAGCAAAGGCGGCGTGGCCTCGAACGAAGACCGGAACGTCTGCACCAAGCTTTAAGCCAATCTCAGCTAACTGGTCATCAGACAGGTTGAGTTGCCATAAATGGTTGAGCGCGACCAACACGGTTGCGGCATTTGAAGAGCCTCCGCCAATGCCACCTCCCATAGGAAGCACTTTCTTTAACTGAATATCCGCACCGAAAGTTGTCGATGTATATTGTTGAAGGGCAGTTGCGGCTTTCCAAATCAGGTTATCTTCTGTCTCAACGCCTGGAATTTCAGGTGTGATGGTTATCGAGCTTGTTTCTCGGTTTGCGGTAACCGTAAGTTCATCGCCAAAGTCGACAAACTGAAATAGGGTCTGAAGTTCGTGATAGCCATTGTCGCGTTGGCCAGTGATATAGAGAAATAAATTCAGCTTAGCTGGCGAAGGCCAGTGCGTTGGCGTTGTTATCATTTTTTCAGTGTCCACTTCGAAACTACAATGTTGATTTTGTTCTCGTCTTGCTTGAATGACAATCGAGTAGGGAGTGGGATTGTCTCTACGTTCGTGCTGTCTTCACTAGAGTTCTTGCTGTCTTCACCAGATAATAGTGTACTCGGCATCTCTGTATTGCGATAGTTAGCAAAATTCAGAGTCCACAATTGGCTGCTGACTTGTTTAGACAGAGATTCAAGCGTGTTAGTGCTGTTGAGTTGGTAGCTATCTGCTTGGTCGGGAATGCCAAGAAACCATTGTGGTAGGTGATCAATGGGGATCTGCAATCCAGTAAGTTGCTCTACCAATACAGATGCACTTGCATGGGTGAATACTTGATCATCGTAAGTCACGACTTTTGCACCCAAACTGTCAATTGTAAGGTTCAAGGCGGTTTGACCAAGGAAAGTGGTCAGTCTTAATTGGCTTTGATTTGGGGAGTGCTTCCATATGAAGTTTAGGCTTTGGCGTTGCTCTGGAGAAATGTAAGCGAGCTTGCCTGAAGCTTGATAGTTTTCTATCTGTAAAAGCCTGTTTTGGTGACTTTGCCACTCAACGCTGGTCGGTTGTTCTGGGATAGACGAGCAACCCACCATAATGATGGTCAAAAAAATAAGAGACGTGATTTTTCGAAGCTTGCTCATATTTGCTCACAACTTGTTCAAATTTATCTAAAAAACGTCTCAACTATAGCATTGAATTCACGAACTCAGGAAAACAAATCCCGCTTGCTCTTTAAATAGAGCCATGCATCAAGTAAAATTCGCCCCTTGTTTCCATTCCCTGATCGAGAACTTCTGATACATGTCTTTGCTTGCCGTAGGTATCAATCACAATACAGCGTCGGTTGAATTGCGAGAAAAAGTCGCTTTTGGTCCAGATAAATTATCTGAGGCACTTAAGCAACTTAACGCAAATGCACACGTAAATGGAAGTGTCATACTTTCTACCTGTAATCGAACTGAAGTGTATTGTGACGTCAAAGGCGTGGCAAAAAACAAGTTGATCGATTGGCTGTCTGTATTTCATCAAGTTAGCCCTGAAGAATTAAAACCGAGCATCTACATCCATGAAGAGCAGGCCGCGATTAAGCACTTAATGCGCGTTGCCTGTGGTTTGGACTCTCTGGTGTTGGGTGAACCACAGATTTTAGGTCAGGTGAAGCAAGCTTATACAGACTCTCGAGATAACAAATCTGTTGATGCTTCAATGGAAAAACTGTTTCAGAAATCATTTTCTGTCGCTAAGCGTGTTCGAACTGAAACTGAAATTGGCGGAAGCGCGGTTTCAGTTGCTTACGCAGCTTGCACATTAGCCAAACACATCTTTGAGTCGATTGCTGAATCAACGGTGTTATTGGTAGGTGCGGGTGAGACGATTGAATTGGTGGCAAAACACCTTTCAGCGAATGGTTGCACCAAGATGATTGTGGCCAACCGAACTCGTGAGCGTGCTTTAGGGCTAGCTGAAGAGTTTGGTGCTGAAGTGATTAGCCTCAATGAAATCCCCGATCACCTGCATCGAGCGGATATCGTGATCAGCTCAACCGCTAGTCCACTGCCTATTATTGGGAAGGGCATGGTTGAGACCGCACTTAAGACAAGAAAACATCAACCGATGTTGTTGGTTGATATTGCAGTGCCCCGCGATGTTGAGTCTCAGGTAGGCGATCTGAATGATGCTTACCTATATTCCGTTGATGATCTGCAGTCGATTGTTGATGGCAACATTGAACAACGTAAAGTGGAAGCTATCCAAGCGGAAGCGATCGTTAGTGAAGAAAGTGCAGCATTCATGAGTTGGATGCGCTCACTGCAAGCGGTAGACAGTATTCGTGACTATCGCAAATCGGCCAATGAAATCCGAGAAGAATTATTAAGTAAGAGTTTACAATCACTTGCCGCTGGCGGTGACCCTGAAAAAGTTTTACTTGAGCTAAGTAACAAGCTCACAAACAAATTGATCCATGCTCCAACGCGTGCGCTCCAAAGTGCAGCAGAGCAAGGAGAACCTGCAAAATTAACGGTCATTAGACAGAGTTTGGGCTTAGAAAACCCTCAATAATATTCGACCTCCAACAGAATAAGACATTATGAAAGCCTCGATTCTAATAAAGCTTGAAACACTTGTTGAACGCTATGAAGAAGTTCAACATCTACTTGGTGATCCCGATGTACTTGGGAATCAAGATAAATTCCGTGCCTTGTCAAAAGAGTATTCTCAATTAGAAGAGGTGACGGGGTGCTTTAAATCATACCAGCAAGCTCAAGAAGATTTAGAAGCTGCTGAAGAGATGGCAAATGAAGACGACGCAGAAATGCGTGAAATGGCTCAAGAAGAAATCAAAGATGCGAAAGCGAACATTGAACGTCTGACTGATGAGCTGCAAATTCTTCTGATTCCAAAAGATCCAAACGATGAGCGTAACTGTTTCTTAGAGATTCGTGCCGGCGCAGGTGGTGATGAAGCGGGTATCTTTGCGGGTAACCTTTTCCGTATGTACTCTAAGTTTGCCGAGAAAAAAGGCTGGCGCGTCGAAGTGATGAGCAGCAATGTTTCAGAGCAGGGCGGCTTTAAAGAGATGATCGCTAAAATCAGTGGCGATGCTGTTTATGGCACAATGAAGTTCGAGTCTGGTGGTCACCGTGTACAACGTGTACCTGAGACTGAATCACAAGGTCGTGTTCATACGTCTGCATGTACCGTTGCGGTTATGCCTGAGATTCCAGAAGCAGATCTGCCAGAGATCAAAGCTGGCGACCTTAAGATTGATACTTTCCGTGCATCTGGCGCGGGTGGTCAGCACGTTAACACCACGGATTCAGCAATCCGTATTACTCACTTACCAACAGGTACAGTAGTAGAGTGTCAAGACGAGCGTTCTCAGCATAAAAACAAAGCGAAAGCGATGGCTGTTCTTGCGGCTCGTATCGTTCAAGCTGAAGAAGAGCGTCGTGCTGCTGCGATTTCAGATACACGTCGTAACCTATTAGGTTCTGGTGACCGTAGTGACCGTATTCGTACGTACAACTACCCTCAAGGCCGTGTTTCTGATCACCGCATCAACTTAACTATCTACCGCCTGAACGAAGTTCTGGAAGGTGATATGCAAAGCCTGCTTGATCCTGTTCTACAAGAGCACCAAGCCGATCAACTAGCAGCACTTGCTGAGCACAACTAATTACTATGCAGTCAGCATATACGGTTGAAAGTGCTTTAAAGTCAGCAATCGTACAGCTTCAAGAGGGCGATAACACATCGCCCTCGATTGATGCTGCGGTACTGCTTTGCCACGCCTTAGATAAACCAAGATCTTACCTACTGACTTGGCCTGAGAAGCATCTCACTTCAGAACAAGAATCCGAATTCCATACCCTTCTAAAACGTCGCTTAACCGGTGAGCCTGTGGCTTATATTGTTGGTGAACGTGAGTTTTGGTCGCTGCCGTTAAAAGTCTCTCCTTCTACTTTAATCCCGCGTCCAGATACGGAACGTTTGGTTGAAGTGGCGTTAGACAAAACGTATGGCAAGCAAGGTGGGATTCTCGATTTAGGAACGGGTACAGGTGCGATTGCTTTGGCATTGGCCTCTGAGATGCCGAACCGACCAGTGACGGGTATTGATCTTCGTCCGGAAGCGCAGCAACTTGCGACAGAAAACGCACGATGCTTGAATATCACCAACGCCACCTTTTTACACGGCAGTTGGTTTGAGCCTTTGAACCTAGCTAACTCTGAAAAAGAAGCTGTAAAGTTCTCGTTGATTGTCTCTAACCCACCTTACATTGAGAAGAATGACCCTCATTTATCTCAAGGTGATGTGCGTTTTGAACCGATCACAGCGTTAGTTGCTGAAGAGAAAGGGCTCGCGGATATTCGATACATCTCTGAAAACGCACGTGGCTTTTTAGAAAACGAAGGTTGGTTAGCGTTTGAACACGGTTACGACCAAGGTTTAGCTGTACGTGAGATTATGCAGGCGCTCGGATATCTCGATGTTGTGACAGAGAAAGATTACGGTGGTAATGACCGAGTGACATTGGGTCGTTACTGTTCATAGGTTGCTGTTAATCATCTTGTGAGCAATAGATGATTAACTTGCTAAATTGATACCTTTAACTCGAAAATACACTTAACTTGATAATGCATTTAACGCAGAAATACAGAGATTTTACGCAGAATTACAGAGCATTAACGGGTATTGTGTGGCTCGTGTTAACGAAAGACATATAAAAATATAAAGGAATACCATGTACGAAGGTTTAAAACATTTTCACCTATTAACGATTGCTATAAGCGCACTGCTTCTTTCGATTCGTTTCGCTCTTATGATGGCTAACTCACCGAAGCTTAAGCATCCTTTCTTACAGCGTTTCCCTCATATCAATGACTCGTTGCTGTTGCTTTCGGGTATTGGTTTGATTTTTATCACTGGCTTTATTCCATTTACACCAGCAGCACCCTGGTTAACCGAAAAACTAACCTGTGTTATGGCTTACATCGCATTGGGCTTCTTTGCGCTTAAGCTAGGTAAAAACAAGCTACTGAGAGTGTTCTCTTTCTTTGGTGCGCTTGGCTGGTTAGCGATGGCAGGTAAAATTGCAATGACGAAGACACCAACATTTTTCGGTTAATTATCTCCTTATTTCGGTTAACTACCTATGTACGAATTTTTTGATGAAGACTTTGACCAGCTAGAGTTAGCTGAAGGTGCATTGATCTTAAATAAAGCGATTAACCCAGAAACTCAAGACAGTTGGGCAGAACAAGAGTTGGCGAGATTGTTAAAAGACGCCGAGTTTGCTTTGGTTAACGAAACGGATGAACAGCAGAAGTTTGAATCCTTTATTCGACTATTCTTTTATGAGTGGGGTTTTGCTGGGGATAAAGATGCGTATTTTTCTTCGGAAAACGCATTTATCGATAAAGTACTTGAGAGAAAAAAAGGCATTCCAGTGAGTCTTGGTGCGATCTTTCTGTATCTAGGTCGCAAGTTAGGCTTCCCTGTTGAAGGCGTATCTTTCCCAACTCAATTCTTACTTAAAGTGAGTTGGTTCGGGCAAGCTGCTGTATACATTAACCCGTACAACGGCGAGTACGTTGGCGTGCAAACTTTACGAGCATGGCTTATTGGGCATGATGGCCCACTAGCTAAGGTGAAGGCTGAACACTTAGAAGTTGCTGACCACCCAACGATTATTGGTAAGTGGCTAGCGTTACTTAAGAGTGCATTGCTGCGAGAAGAGCGTTATACGCTTGCATTGAAGTGTACCGACCTTGCGTTAACGTTTGTGCCGGATGATCCGTATGAAATCCGCGACCGCGGCTTTATTTATCAGCAGCTAGACTGTCATCAGGTCGCTGCTACGGATTATCAATATTTTATCGACCAATGCCCAGATGACCCTGCATCTGAGTTACTGAAATCTCAAGTGAACGTCATGAACGAAAAGACAGTGGTTGTTCACTAATTAATAATTATTTAGAGAGAATATGATGGAACAGAAAACAGTTCACATTGGTGACATGCCAATTGCTAACGACAAGCCATTTACGCTATTTGCAGGCATGAACGTTCTTGAATCTCGCGATCTAGCTATGCAGATCTGTGAGCACTACGTGAAAGTCACAGAGAAGTTGGGCATCCCTTACGTATTTAAGGCGTCTTTCGATAAAGCAAACCGCAGCTCAGTTCACTCATACCGTGGTCCTGGCATGGAAGAAGGTCTTAAAATTTTCCAAGAGCTGAAAGATACTTTTGGCGTGAAGATCATTACGGATATCCACACAGAAGCACAAGCTCAGCCTGTTGCTGATGTGGTTGATGTAATCCAACTTCCAGCGTTCCTAGCTCGTCAAACCGACCTTGTTGAAGCGATGGCTAAGACTGGCGCGGTAATCAATGTGAAGAAGCCTCAGTTCATGAGCCCAGATCAAGTGGGTAATATCGTTGATAAGTTTGCTGAGTGCGGCAACGACAACATCATTCTTTGTGAACGTGGTTCTTGCATGGGGTATGACAACTTAGTTGTTGATATGCTTGGTTTTGGTGTAATGAAAAAATCATCAAACGGCAGCCCAATCATCTTTGATGTGACTCACGCGCTTCAAATGCGTGACCCTTCAGGTGCTGCATCTGGCGGTCGTCGTGAGCAAACTGTTGAGCTTGCTAAAGCGGGTATTGCTACTGGAATTGCTGGTCTATTCCTTGAGGCACACCCGAACCCAGATCAAGCGCGTTGTGATGGCCCATCAGCGTTACCACTAGATAAGCTAGAGCCGTTCTTGAAGCAGATGAAAGCACTTGATGACCTTATCAAAGGCTTCGAGCACATCGAAATCAAATAGTTTTATCTGATGTTAAGTCACTAGTATTAACTCGTTATTTGATTGTAATAGACAAACGCCCAACTCTTAGAGTTGGGCGTTTTTTAATGGAACATCCGTTTAGTTCACCGAAGCCTCGGCCTATTTGGGCTATGACTAAGCTGTCTGGTTGTTCACGAACTTGTTTTGCAGTGCGTCAATCTACGATAGGCGATTAAATCCTTGTTAACAGAGCCTCTGATTCCCTAAGAAAGCGGTATAGGTGTGTGAGGTCTGTCCTGTTTGTAGTGAATTGCTGACGTTCATCACACTTTATAAGTAAACGATTGCCTGTGATGCAGGGGAAGTTTGAGTGTAATCTCATAATTTTGTTACACTTAACTGTTGATCTATGCGTGACCAATTCGACATAAATATGAAATCGTCGTGTTACATTTAGAATGTTAATTTAAGATTAGTCATGTTGAAGTCTTATTGTTCGAACTCCAGACAAGGAGTCGCAATGGATTATAGAAAGCAGTGGATTCCCCTAAAAAGTTCAAAGGTATGACAATGAAGCAACGCCTTATTCTAAAGACAGCACTAAGTGCTGCAATCCTAGCTACTTTGGCTGGATGTGCGTCTCAATCAGCTCATGATTGGAACCAAGACGAAACTTATAAGCTAACTATCCTGCATACGAACGACAACCATGGTCGTTTTTGGCAGAACAAATACGGCGAATACGGCATGTCTGCACGTAAAACGCTTGTTGACCAACTTCGTGCAGAAGTTGAAGCAGAAGGCGGTAGCGTGTTGCTTCTATCTGGCGGTGACATCAACACTGGTGTACCAGAGTCAGACCTTCAGGATGCAGAACCTGATTTTAAAGGTATGAATAAAATTGGTTACGATGCAATGGCATTAGGTAACCACGAGTTCGATAACTCACTAGACGTACTGCAAAAACAGATCGACTGGGCAAACTTCCCAATGCTATCTGCAAACATCTACGACAAAGCGACAGGCGAGCGTAAATTCCAAGCTTACGAGATGTTTGAAAAGCAAGGTATCAAGATTGCTGTTATCGGTCTAACGACTGAAGATACTGCGAAAATTGGTAACCCAGAATTTATTGCTGGTATCGATTTTCGTGATCCTAAAGAAGAAGCGAAGAAACTGATCGCTGAACTTAAAGAAACAGAAAAACCAGACCTAATCTTCGCTGTGACTCACATGGGTCACTACGAAAATGGTCAGCGTGGTGTTAATGCTCCGGGTGATGTAGCACTAGCTCGTTACCTAAATGAAGGCGATCTAGATATGATCGTTGGTGGTCACTCTCAAGAGCCTGTATGTATGGAAGGCCCTAACGTTGCGAAGCAAAACTTCAAGCCGGGTGATGAGTGTAAACCAGACGTTCAAAACGGTACTTACATCGTTCAAGCTCACGAGTGGGGCAAGTACGTAGGCCGTGCTGATTACGAATTCCGTAACGGCGAACTAGAGATGGTGAGCTACGACTTGGTTCCCGTTAACCTTAAGAAGAAAGTTAAGATTGACGGCAAGAAGCAACGCGTTCTTATTCAAGATGAAATCGCACAAGATCCAGAGCTGCTTGAATTCCTACGTCCTTTCCAAGAACAGGGCCAAGCTCAGTTAGAAGTTCAAATCGCTGAGACAAATGGCAAGCTTGAAGGTGACCGCAACGTAGTTCGCTTCCAACAAACTAACCTGGGTCGTTTGATTGCGACTTCTCACATGGAGCGTGCAAAAGCAGACTTCGCTGTGATGAACTCCGGCGGCGTTCGTGACTCAATTGAAGCCGGCGATGTGACGTACAAAGATGTACTGACAGTACAGCCTTTTGCAAACATCCTGACTTACACTGATATGACTGGTAAAGAAGTTCTAGATTACCTAAACGTAGTGGCGACTAAACCTGTTGATTCAGGTGCTTATGCACAGTTTGCAGGTATTTCTATGACTGTCGCTGACGGTGAAGTATCGAATGTCTTCATCGGTGGCAAGCAGCTTCGTTTAGATGAAACATACCGCTTTACGGTACCAAGCTTTAACGCTGCTGGCGGTGACGGTTACCCTAAACTGTCTGATCACCCTGGCTTTGTGAACACAGGTTTTGTTGACGCTGAAGTACTAAAAGAGTACCTAGAAGCAAACAGCCCTGTTGATGTGAACAAGTATGCGCCTTCAGGTCAAATGGTTTACAAGTAATTGAACCCAGTTAATTGAATCATTAGGTGCTAAATTAGATTGACTCTAGCACCATGATAAATTTAACTAAAGCGACGCCTCGGCGTCGCTTTTTGTTTATCTATCGTTTGGATTTGTTATGACCCCTGCAATCAATCTCGCCAAGAAAAAGAAAATCGCTCACAGTGTGCATCAGTATCATCATGATACAAATAACACGAATTATGGATTAGAGGCTGTCGAAGCGCTTGGTCAAGATCCCAAACGTGTATTCAAAACGCTGTTGTTCAGCTTGAATGGTGTGGCGAAAGATTTGGCGGTAGCTGTTATTCCTGTTGACCAGAAGTTAAACCTTAAGCTTGCAGCTAAAGCAGCGAAAGGTAAAAAAGCAGAGATGGCTGATCCAGATATTGCTCAGAAAACGACAGGTTATGTGGTGGGAGGAATCAGTCCTCTTGGTCAGAAAAAAGCATTGCCTACCTTTGTTCATTCCAGCGCTACCGATTTTGAAACGATATGTGTGAGTGCAGGGAAGAGAGGGTTAGAGATCGAGCTAGACCCGAAAGACTTAGTACTACTTACGCGTGGTCAGTTTGCTGAACTATGCCTGTAGCTTGTGCTCTCCATAACGATAAACGTACATGATCATAAATAAAACGCCCGCTAGACTAATCTAGCGGGCGTTTCTTTATCGACAGTCCCGTTTGAAAGGGTTCTGACTACTTTTTCAAACCTAAAGTACCACCAACACGTTTCGGTGCAGGCTTGTTCGGTCTGTTTGAATCTTGACTGCGGTTTGTCGGTTTACCGCTTCTACGTTCGTTATTGTCGCGATCTGTGCGATTGCGATCCGAACGGTTTTTATCTGAATTAGAACGCTCTGAACGAGAGTTTGATTTCCAGTTCTCGGTATTGCCACCGCCACTGCTTTCACCGTTCGATGAGTTACGGCCACGCTTTGAGTTAGGCGCATGACGGAATTCATCCGCATTGTTACCGCGGTAAGTGCGAGCACGGTTCTCGTTTTGATTACGGCGCGCAGTTGAAGTTTGGTTCTCTTCACGGCTATCAAAAAGTTTCGCGTCAGTCGCTTTACGAATGCGTTGACCTTTCGCGTTCATTTTTGACGCATCTTCAGTACTTACTGAGCCTTCACACATTGCCAAGATTTCAGTAATCTCTTCGTCGCTCAGGTAGCGCCATTTTCCGTTAGGAATGCCGTCTAATGAGATGTTCATAATACGAACACGGCGAAGCTTAAATACTTCATATCCGAGAGCTTCACACATACGGCGAATCTGACGGTTAAGGCCTTGCGTTAATGTGATGCGAAACGAGAACTTGGTCTCTTTCTCTACCTTACATGGCAAGGTAACAGTGTCGAGAATATGAACGCCAGCGCCCATTTGCTTCAAGAACTCAGTCGTAATAGGTTTATCTACACGAACCACGTATTCTTTTTCGTGGTTGTTACCTGCACGTAGGATTTTGTTTACGATATCGCCGTCGTTGGTCAAGAAGATAAGACCATCAGAAGGCTTATCTAGACGACCAATAGGGAATATACGCTTGTGGTGACCTATAAAGTCGACGATGTTGCCTGGAATATCACGCTCAGTAGTACAGGTGATACCTGTTGGTTTATTAAGAGCAATGTAGATCGGCTTTTCTCTTGAACGAACAGGTTTATTGTCGATCTCAACATCATCACCAGGCAAGACTTTAGTGCCCATTTCAGGGATCTTACCGTTAATAGTAACTCGGCCAGCATCAATGAGTTTGTCGGCTTCGCGGCGTGAGCAAAAACCAGTTTCACTGATGTATTTATTAAGGCGTTTAGCTTGGGATTCTTGTGACATGATATTCTCTTAGCGTTTCACAACGGAAATATAGATAAACAAAAAGCAACCTCTGAATAGTTGCTTTGAGTTGGGATTCGTTAACTGAGGCAATTTTAGCACTTGGTGTGAGTCTAGGCACGAAATATCGCTCTTGATGCAAGACCGCTATTAGCTTACTTATCTATCTCAACTTATCAACTGCTGCGCTTTTGATGGCGCTCTCTGTTTTCTAGCTTTTTGTCATTACTCTTTCTGAGCATGACATAGACCGCACCTGTACCACCGTGAAATTGCTGAGCTGAATGAACACATTGAACATCGTTAATTTGTGTTAGCCAATTTGCCACGTAGCTTTTCATCATTGCTGGTGGATTCGAACGCTCACCTTTACCGTGGACAATGATAACGGTGCGAACATCCATTCTTAAACACTGGCGTAAAAATGAGAGTACTTCGTTACGAGCGTCTTTCAGTGTTTTCCTGTGAAGGTCGAGTTTGGCTTGAATTGGATACTTGCCCAAGCGCAGCTTTTTGTATACGCCTTCTTGTACGCCATCTTTTTTATAAGCAATGACATCGTCAGGTTTGATCATTGGAGAGTAGTCTAATGATAAGTAGTCTTTCTCGTCGTCAGACAGCCACATAGCGGCTTCACGCTTAGCAAGGTGAGATTCTGTGACTCGGTGTACTTTCTGGTGTTCGGCGGTGTCATGGTCGATACGTTTAACATCGCCCATCATTTCTTGGAATAGATCTAAGTCGTCATCATGAGACATAGTGTGTATCTCAAGTTGGATAAGGATAAGGTAAGTATACCTAAGTTGAGGCCGGGTTTAAAAATGAAAAAACCGGAGAAGACAATAAGTCGGCTCCGGTGCAAAGCGTTTTTACATCTACCTAAAGAAAATGATACTTAAAAGTAGATGATTTAGGCTGAGCGATTCTAGTGAGGAGATTTTTCAGTCATAACTTTGTAGATGAAGAAGCCTCCATAGAACATCATGAGACCCAGAGCCCCGAATATTACTATCATTGAAGATAGCCCCACCGCATTACCAAATAGGAGTTCTAGCCAAAAGTCCATGTGTATACCTCAAAGTTATATGACACGAGTTAGTGTATTAACTGGTGTTATCAATTCACTGATCTGGATCAATCCTGTTTCATAAGTTAAATACTTGTTGGTAACTGTGTGTTTTTCGTCACATTGGCATTTCACTTGTACGTCTTTTGTTCGAACGATTCGATATTGTAAAAAAGAGTGAAAAAAGCCCTTGCGGATAAACTCAGAATCCGTATTATACGCTTCATCGACAGGCAATCAGCCAGTTAGATATCTCGGTGAATAGCGCAGCTTGGTAGCGCATCTGGTTTGGGACCAGAGGGTCGGGGGTTCGAATCCCTCTTCACCGACCACATTAAAGAAGGCCGTAGCAGAAATGCTACGGCTTTTTTGCATTTTGGTATATGTGTCATTCCCTAGAGCGACGAAGGAGCGAGTCGGAAATCTCTTGTTGTTCTAAACATCCCGCATAGAGAAAGGATTGACTCAATAAGCCAGCCGAAAATCTGTTTACTTCACATCACACGTGATGTTCTTGATTGGCGTCTCTGAAGTAACAAAGCAAACATACGCTTCAACAGGGTTATTTCGACCAATTCGAATGTAACCCGCCTGTATTTCATCTTCGTTAAACGTCACCGAGTGAGAGTTACTCGTTTGGCCATCGTAAAAGCTCGCTTCAAATTTTCTATTCATTTGGCTCGCGATACGGTTGCGTGTCGTCGATGTAATGAACGTAATATTGGCACAGCGCATCGGTGGCTTCTCAGTGATCAGAAACTGGCCGCTTTCTTTATCTAACACACCGCCTTTTGTATCCGGTTGAATGTCTATCGCCTGAAACTGTTCGATGGTACAAGTTTCTTTAGCCGTCACTACCGTAGGCGTGAGGATCGCTAGGGCTAAAGGTAAAGCAAAGAGTACTGGTTTCATGAGAACAACACCGTATATAAAAAGAGCGAAAGATAATAACACCGTTATGGTGCGATTAAGTGTAATGATTCAGTTATTAAGTAATGGTTATATTATGAGAAGGTCATGGTATCGAATTTAGTTAGTTGTCGTCACTAGTCTCAAATTGACACCGGGCCTGTTGGCTTTGTGATTGTTGAGTGACATTGAAACCTTTCTCTTCTAACAACTGCAATAAGTTACCTTCTCCTATTAGGTGCAAGGCGCCAACCACAATTAAGTAGCTCTCTTTCGAGTCAAGTTTCCAATCATTGGCGGATAGTTTGTTTGCCCAGTCTATATTGCGATCGGTTAAAAATGCTTTCTCTAGTTCAGGTGACATCTCAGACAGCTCTGCGAAAGCTTCCAGCTTCGCTAAATCACCCGCTTTCCAGCTTTCGATTAAGCAATTAACCACACGATCAGTTTGGTCAAACTCTTCAAGGCTACTGACTAACCACTCCTTACCGTCGTCCTTTTGTTTTGTCATCAGGTCTATTTGGAATTGAAGCGGTTCTAAGCTGACAACTGGAACATCTTGGATAGTCGCTTTGTAAGCTAGCGTCGCATCAACGCCGCCGGCGGAGCCATAACCAAGTTTTTTTAACTGCTGCATCTGTATCGATAGAGAGGTTGCCCAAGGCGGTGAGTTAAGCAGTTGTTGCGTTGGCATACCCAATGATTTTGATATGTCGGTTAATAATTGTTTTTGTTGTTTGTTTAATACATCAGCGGTGGTCACTTTGGTCGTCGGATAAACGACACCCTCTGTCTTTCTTATATCCGTTTCGATAACTAAGCCATCACTGTTTTTTAGCGCGTCGGTGATTGCCGAAGGAAGTGGGTACATACTTTTATCCCCAACGTGCACAGAACCTAAGATAGTAAGCGTCAGATCATCCTTTTTGGCTTGCCAATAAAGAGGCTCGGCCGCAGCTTGTTTGGCTGAAAATGCGAGAACGAATAAAGTTACGTACAAAAATGTGCGCAAGGAAAGCTCCTATTAAAAGATATGAACTCGTTAAAATTGATTTTGACGGCGTTTTTTAACGGTTTTTTTTGAGAACGATGTCACGTTGTTTGTACGAAAAGTATAACAACACGAATAAACTCTTAAACCTTTCTCCCTACCAACAACACGATTTTATGAAATCCTTTAAAAAGATTGTGATTCAATTCTCAGTTTTTACGTCAAAATAAAAATGACGGAAGTGCCGTAGGTTGTAACTTTATGATTTTAATATAATTAATTTTATCAGTGTTTTTGAGATTTGAAGCTGATCACTTTATTAACCTGATTTAATTCACGGCAAAAAATAAGCCCATATAGTTTATCTAACTTTCGAAGCGCTCCACTTTGCTTCTGACTCAATTTTAAATTTATGGGTGAATACGATGTTGAAGAGAAACTTACTATCTGTAGCGGTACTGGCTGGTTTGACGGGTTGTGCTGTAACGCAAGCACCTGAGCAACAGGTGGTTAATGCACTGGCTGATAACCTTGATGTGCAATATGAAATTCTAACCAATCACGGTGCGAATGAAGGCATGGCTTGTCAGGACCTAGGTGCTGAGTGGGCGTCATGTAATAAAGTGAACATGACTCTGACCAATGACGGTGAAGCGATTGATTCGAAAGATTGGACTATCTACTTCCATAGTATTCGCCTTATTTTAGATGTTGATAACGAACAATTTAAAATCACTCGTGTAACAGGTGACCTACACAAACTAGAACCAACAGATAAGTTCGATGGTTTTGCCGCTGGTGAAGAAGTGATTCTTCCGTTAACGACTGAGTACTGGCAACTGTTTGAAACTGACTTTATGCCGGGTGCATTCGTAACTGCGCCAAACGCAGAACCTAAGATGATTGCTTCATTGAATACTGAAGATGTCGCGTCGTTCGTAACAGGTTTGGAAGGAAACCACCTTAAGCGTACACCTGATGACAACAATGTCATGGCGACTGCGGTTACGCGTTTCGAAAAGAATGCGGATCTAGCAACGCAAGACGTTTCAACAACGCTTTTACCAACCCCAATGTCGGTAGAAGCGGGGGAAGGTTCAGTGAGTATTGCTGGTGGTATCGCCCTACCTAAAGAGGCATTCGATGCTGAGCAGTTCGCTGCAATTGAAGAACGTGCAGATGTGGTAAACGTAGATGTGAGTGGCGACCTACCTGTTAGTGTTGCCGTTGTTCCTACTCAGTTTACGGGTGATTTAGCAAAATCTGGCGCTTATGAACTAAGCATCTCGGAAGAGGGGATTGCGATTAAAGCGTTTGATAAAACAGGTGCTTTCTACGCAGTTCAGTCTATTTTTGGCCTAATAGACAGTCAGAACGCTGAATCACTACCACAACTGTCGATCAAAGATGCACCACGCTTTGATTACCGTGGTGTGATGGTGGATGTTGCTCGAAACTTTCACTCAAAAGATGCCATCCTAGCGACGCTAGATCAAATGGCTGCATACAAGATGAATAAACTTCACCTTCACTTAACTGATGATGAAGGTTGGCGTTTAGAAATCCCAGGTTTACCAGAGCTAACGGATGTAGGGTCTAATCGTTGTTTTGATTTGGAAGAGCAAAGCTGTTTACTGCCTCAGCTAGGTTCAGGTCCAACAACAGACAACTTTGGCTCTGGTTTCTTTAGTAAAGCGGATTACGTCGAGATCTTAAGCTACGCAAAAGCGCGCAGCATCGAAGTAATTCCAGAAATTGATATGCCAGCACACGCTCGTTCTGCTGTGGTATCAATGGAAGCGCGTTACACTCGCCTAATGGCGGAAGGCAAAGAAGCTGAAGCAAGTGAATATCGCTTGATGGATCCACAAGATACTTCAAACGTGACGACTATTCAGTTCTACGATAAGCACAGCTTCATCAACCCATGTATGGAATCATCGACTCGCTTTGTTGATAAAGTGATTACTGAAATTGCAGCAATGCACAATGAAGCGGGTATGCCGCTAACGACTTGGCACTTTGGTGGTGATGAAGCGAAAAACATCAAGCTAGGCGCAGGCTTTCAAGATGTTGATGCTCAAGACAAAGTGGTATGGAAAGGTAACATTGAGCTAGACAAGCAAGACAAGCCATTCCAACAGTCTCCACAATGTCAGTCTTTGATTGCTGATGGTTCAGTGAGTGATTTTGGTCACCTGCCTGGCTACTTTGCAAAAGAAGTATCAAAAATTGTTGCAGACAAAGGCATTCCTCACTTCCAAGCTTGGCAAGATGGCTTGAAGTATGTGGAAGAGGGTGAAGCTGGTTTTGCGACTGAAACGACTCGCGTTAACTTCTGGGACGTTCTTTACTGGGGCGGAACTTCATCAGTGTACGATTGGTCAGCGAAAGGTTATGACGTGATTGTCTCTAACCCAGATTACGTATACATGGATATGCCATACGAAGTAGACGCAGCAGAGCGCGGTTACTACTGGGCAACGCGTGCAACGGATACTCGTAAGATGTTCGGTTTCGCACCAGAAAACATGCCACAAAATGCGGAAACCTCATTAGACCGTGACGGCAATGGCTTCACTGGTAAAGGCGAGATTGAAGCAAAACCTTTCTACGGTTTGTCGGCGCAACTTTGGTCTGAAACCGTACGTACTGACGAGCAGTATGAATACATGGTATTCCCACGAGTTCTTGCAGCAGCAGAGCGCGCATGGCACAGAGCGGATTGGGAAAACGACTACAAAGTGGGCGTTGAGTACTCTCAAGATACTGACTTAGTAAATAAGCAGTCTTTAAACAACGACTTTAATCGCTTCGCGAATATTGTTGGTCAACGTGAACTGGCTAAACTTGAGAAAGCGGGTATTGATTACCGACTACCAGTTCCGGGGGCAAAAGTTGTTGATGGCAAGCTAGCGATGAACGTTCAATTCCCTGGCGTAGAGCTTCAATACTCAGCGGATGGTGAAAACTGGCTAACGTATGATGAGCAACAACGTCCTTCGGTTTCAGGCGAAACTTACATCCGCTCTATCTCTGAAAGTGGCGAGAAAGTAAGTCGAGTGACTTCGGTGAAATAATCGATAAGCAACATTAATAGATGAGCTCCCTAACTATTATCTTACTCAGATAAAAGTGGGAGCTTTTTTTTCGTCCAAACTAAGTTCGGTACATTCCTTAAACTGAAACATATAGAAATAACCTTTGTTTATAACGTCAACAATGTACATAAGGTGAGCTTCATCGCAAAAGTGACGCACTTCTCATTCTTCTCTTCAAAAAATAAGTCCGCCATAAAAAACTATAAATCAGGTGTGATTGAAACAACTGAATCTAATTTTATGCCGTGAAATAACGTGATCTTGATCCGTTTTGATTATTGGGTTTCTTTTTTTATCTATTTTTATGTTTTTAAGTTATTGATTTATTTAAGTTAAATAACTTTCCCTTTTTTGATGGTGAGAGAGATCACTCTGCTTGCCCTTTTATTTTGAAACGTAAATTAAATCGAGCAAGATAGATTTCATGCCAGGGAGGCTACCAATTACTCAAGCGGCGAAGGTGAATGATATACCGAAGATATGTCGCTGAAAAATTTAAACTAAGGCAGTTTACTATGAAAAAAATTATCGCTCTAAGTGCACTTTCTCTTGCTTTCGCTTCTAGTGCTTTCGCTGGTTCTTCTTACGTTACAGGTAATATCCAATTTCACGACGATGGCCGTATCCACGGTTCTGATATGACTTCGACTCTAGAAGCTGGCCACACGTTTGACAACTCTCTAGGCGGTTTAACTGTTTACACTGAGTTTGATGGCATCCAACTTGGCGACCTTGAAGGTCTAACTGCTGCTGAAACTGGTGGCGACGCAACAACTGGTCAAGCAAATGCATTCATCACTGTTGGTGGTGAGCAAGCTTTCAATATCACTGACAACCTATGGGTTGCAGCGGGTTACCAACATGTCTTCTCTGCTGGCGAGAGCATTCAGTTCCGTCCACTGGTTAAAATTGGTTACAACTTCGACAACGGTATCTCTATTAGTAACCGTACTCGTGCACACATCGATGACACTTCTGCAGATGCTGACACTGATTACCGCATGGATAACCGCATTGCTTACTCTGTAAACGAAGACCTAGCGCTTAGCTACAACAACGTATACATGATTGATGCTGAAGCTATGGATCACGAGCTTCGTGCAACATGGACTCGTCAAGGTGTTCAACCTTACTTCGAATTCCGTAGCCAAGCTAACGGAGTTGATTTCGCGAACGGCGCGTCTAAAACAAACAACGCATTCGTATTCGGTGCATCTTACGGCTTCTAAGCTGACTCACTTGGCTGCTTAATCGATTAGATTATTAGCCAAGTGAGTTTCTTCGCTAATTAGCTTTTTTGTTAAATAGAGTTTTTGCTAACTAGCGACGAAAACATAGCGGTACTAACAGCCCGGTTGGTGCCGCGACAAGATTTGCTTTACTGTCCAAAAGCAAAGAGCCTAGTAAGTAAACCACAGTCTTGGGTTTACTTAATGCTAGGCTCTATTTTTATTGCTGTTCGTAGGTCTATTTACGCTCTATTTTCCGTTGTAATGACGGTATTCAAACACCTGACCTTTCTCGTTAAACGCATACACAGAATACTCGTCTTTCTTATCGCCATACTCCATGCCCGGAGAGCCCATTGGCATGCCTGGAACCGCCAAGCCAATCGCATTGCGTGGTGGGTTTTCTAAAAAGGCTTTCACATCCTCTGCTGGAATGTGTCCTTCAAATACGTAACCGTCGATCTCTGCCGTATGGCAAGAAGCCAGCTCTGGCGTTACTCCTAACTTCTGCTTGATTGGGTTCATGTCATCATGGAGTTTCTCTGTGACATCGAAACCTGCGTCTTGCATGTGTTCTGTCCACTCTGTGCAGCAGCCACAGTATGGAGACTTATGGTTTAGTACATTAGTAGCGAGAGCTTGTCCTGAAATTGCAGCGAGTGCAGTAAGAGTCATAATTTTACGAATCATGGTGAACCTCATGAATATGGTTTTTGTTGATATTAGAATGTGTGGGTTTAAACAGTCTTAATCTGTTGGCATTGCTGACTACAGTAATTGACGACATCGCCATCGCAGCGCCTGCAACGACAGGACTAAGCAGAAATCCGAAAAATGGGTAGAGCACACCGGCTGCGATAGGAATACCAAGCGAGTTGTAGATGAAGGCACCAAATAGGTTTTGCTTCATATTTCTCACGGTCGCTTGAGATAACTCGATCGCGTTGCTTACTGATAATGGCGATGAGTTGAGTAGCGTCATTTGCGCACTTTCAATCGCGACATCACTGCCACTGCCCATTGCGATTCCTATATCCGCTTGAGCAAGAGCGGGTGCATCGTTAATACCGTCTCCGACCATGGCAACACTCTTATATTGCTGTTGCAGCTGAACAATATGTTGAGCTTTCTGCTCTGGTAGTACTTCCGAGATAACCTCGTCGATACCGACGTTTTTACCTATTGCTTGAGCCACAGAGTCATTGTCGCCTGTTAATAGTACGGTGTGAATTCCAGCGGATTTTAGTTGAGCAATGGCTTGTTTGCTATCTATTTTTAATGCATCTGAAATGCCAAATATTCCTTCCAGTTTTTGGTCGATTACAACGAAGATGGGTGTCCATGCTTGTGAACGGCAAAGCTCGATAAAGTCTGCGCCAATGTCTGTATTGATGCCGAGTTGGGTGAGGTACTTAAGTGAGCCTACTTGAACGTTTTTGCCGCTAATTATTGCCTGTACTCCAAGCCCTCTTTGGTTTTCGAATTCGCTTTGGGGTAGCGCTGAAACTTGTAAGCTCTCAGCATATTGGCAAACGGCTTTCGCTAATGGGTGTTCTGAGCCTACCTCTACCGAATAGGCGTAAGCCAGCAGTTCTTGTTCTGATAAGTCGCCATAAAAGGCCTGCTGAACGGTTGGCTTACCTTGGGTTAGGGTGCCTGTTTTATCAAATACGACAGCATCGATTTTGCTTGCAGATTGCAACACATCGGCATCCTTGATCAGAACACCAAACTCAGCGGCTTTGCCCACGCCGACAGTAATAGAGAGCGGTGTCGCTAAGCCCAAGGCACATGGACAGGCGATGATCAGTACAGTGGTTGATACCACGAGCATGTAACTTGCACTCGGTTGTGGTCCAACAAAAAACCAAACTAGGGCGGCAATGGCTGCGATTGCGACCACAACTGGTACGAAAACGGCAGAGATAGAGTCGGCAAGCTTCGCAATCGCAGGCTTGCTGCTTTGTGCTTGGCGAACCATCTGAATGATTCGAGCCAACATGGTGCTTGAACCAATTCCTGTCGCTTCAATAACTAAGCTACCATCACCATTGATGGTACCAGCAGAAACGCCATCATTAATTGATTTAACGTTGGGAAGTGGTTCGCCAGTCAGCATCGATTCATCGATATAAGATTCGCCAGATATCACGACACCATCGACAGGGACTTTTTCTCCCGGTTTCACTCGAACTTGCATATCGACTTGAATGGCTTCTACAGCGATGGTTTGCTCTTTACCATCGACGATAACCACAGCCTTTTGAGGTTGTAAATTAATCAGTGCCTGCAAAGATTTGGTGGTGCGTGCCTTGGCTTTAGCTTCAATGTAGTGACCCAAAGAAATAAGGCCAACAATCATTGCACTCGCTTCAAAATAGACATGGCGTGATGGTTCTGGGAACCATGATGGAATCAGCACAACCAGCATTGAATAGAACCATGCCGCGCCTGTACCTAGAGCGACCAAGGTATCCATGGTTGCACGCTTGTGCATCAGTGATTGCCAAGCGTTAGTAAAGAAGCTGCGTCCTGAGGTCGCAAGCAGTACCAAACAGACGACACCTATTAAGCCCCAAGCCAATTGGTCGTTAAATGTAGCAATAGTCATGCTGCCACCAAACAGACCCCACGCCATCAGCGGAGCACCGATAAGTAGCGCGCTTACTGAATTCTTTAGGAAAGCTTTTTGGGTACGAAGTTGTTGCTCTTGCTGTTTTTGTTGTTGAGTTGCCGCGTCATCAACGAACTCGGCACCGTAACCTGCGTTTTTCACCGATTCTATTAGCGCGCTCTCGATGACGTCACGTGTTTCAGATGTGAAGACCAAGGCTGTCTGTTCAGCGAGGTTGATCTGAGCTTGGTCGACGAACTCATTCTTTTTCAGCGCTTTCTCTACCGAAGAAACACAACTCGCACACGTCATTCCCTCAAGAACAAGGTGATAGGTATATTGGCTAGCAGCAGGTTTATCTTGTGTCGGTTCCACGGGCACTGTTTTTTTATCGTCTTCTGAATCTGAATCTGAATTAGATAAAGGCTCATTAACTTCAGAGTAGGAAGCCGCGTGATAACCCACACTTTCGATTAGCTCAATAAGCTCGGATTCTGAAAGCAGAGTAACCAAGGACAATTCATGTTTGCTGACTTCTAGGTCTGAGATTTGCTCGGTCTGCTCAAGCGCTTGAGTCAGCTTGTTCACGCACTTACTGCAGCTAAGACCGGATAACGAAAGGTGCAGTTTATTGCCCATGCTATAACCAAGCGTCGCCAACTGTTCGTTGAGTTGAACGTAATTAATTGGAGTCGAAATATCGATGTATGTCGGCGATATATCATTGATCGTCGTATTGTCGAGTTCGCCAAACAGTGTGCGAACTTTCTTCGCACAACCCATGCAATTTAGGCCGTTGAGCGCGGTTGTGTAATGGTTCATATCGATACTCCAATTCTCATCTACGCCTAACATAAACCTTCCCGTAAGGGTAAGGTCAAACATAAATTCAAGAATTTGATCTTAGTGGCATATGAATGGGTGGGGTACGTTGATGAAATAAGCGGGAGTTAAAGAAAAGCGTGGCTATAATTTATGGGCTCAGGCTATAGATTTGCTACATCGAAGCTGAATTTGGCCTTTCTACAGTGGCTTTCGCACAAGATCCGCGCATTAATCATTCACTACTGATTGTAGATTTAAGCGGTGGTGATAAAATAGCGCCCAAAATTTAGTGATATTTGGCTATTACAGACTTTGTATTAGACCCCACTAAAAGAATCACCTACATAATCAAGGTATTTAAATGACGGTTAAAACTCGTTTTGCTCCTAGCCCAACTGGCTATCTTCACGTTGGTGGTGCACGTACTGCACTTTACTCTTGGCTATTCGCTAAGAACCAAGGTGGTGAATTCGTTCTACGTATCGAAGACACGGACCTTGAGCGTAACTCTCAAGAAGCGGTTGATGCAATTCTAGAAGGCATGCAATGGATGGGTATGGAATGGGATGAAGGTCCTTACTACCAATCTAAGCGTTTTGACCGTTACAACGAAATGGTTGATAAGCTACTTGCTGAAGACAAAGCATTCAAATGCTACGCGTCTAAAGAGCTGCTTGACGAAATTCGTACAGAGCAAGAAGAAAACAAGGAAATGGCTCGTTACGATGCGAACCACCCTAAAATTGTTGCAGCAAACGAAGCAGCAAAAGAAGGTGATGCATGCGTTATCCGTTTCCGTAACCCTAAAGAAGGTAGCGTAGTATTTGATGACCAAATCCGTGGTCGCATTGAAATCGCAAACAGCCAACTTGATGACCTAATCATTCGTCGTACAGACGGTGCTCCAACTTACAACTTCGTAGTTGTAGTGGATGACTGGGATATGGGTATTACACACGTTGTTCGCGGTGAAGACCACATCAACAACACACCTCGTCAAATCAACATCTATGAAGCACTAGGCGCGCCAGTTCCAACTTTCGCTCACTGTGCAATGATTCTTGGTGATGACGGTGCGAAACTTTCTAAGCGTCACGGTGCTGTATCAGTAATGCAATACCGCGATGAAGGTTACCTACCAAATGCACTAAACAACTACCTAGTTCGTTTAGGTTGGTCTCACGGTGACCAAGAGATCTTCTCTCAAGAAGAGATGATTGAATTCTTCAGCCTGAACGCAATCAGCAAGTCTGCATCTGCATTCAACACTGAAAAACTACTTTGGTTGAACAACCACTACATCAAGACTTCTGAGCCTGAGTACGTTGCAAAATACCTGCAATGGCACCTAGATGCACAAAAGATCGATACAACAAACGGCCCAGCTATCACTGAAGTGATCAAGCTAGTTGGCGAGCGTTGTAATACGCTTATCGAACTTGCTGAGCAATCTCGTTACTTCTACGAAGATTTTTCTGAGTTTGAAGCTGGCGCAGCTAAGAAGCACCTACGTGGTGTTGCTAAAGGCCCGCTAGAGCTTGCTCTTGCTAAGGTTGAAGCACTTGAAGAGTTCACTACAGCAAACATCAAAGATGGTGTGATTGCAGCAGTATGTGAAGAGCTAGAGATCGGTATGGGTAAAATCGGCATGCCACTTCGCGTAGCAGTAACGGGTGGCGGTCAGTCTCCTTCTGTGGATGCAGTGATGGATCTTGTTGGTAAAGAGCGCGTAATCGCTCGTATCAAGATGGCTCTTGAGTTCATCGCAGAGCGTGAAGCTAACGCTTAATTGAGCTTTTGCTAGATTCAAAAAAGGGTCAGTAACTTGGTTACTGACCCTTTTTATTTGTCTCGAGTTTTAGCTAATAAATAAGCTTAAATCTTTTTGAAGATGATTGAGGTGTTAATTCCGCCAAAGGCAAAGTTGTTGCTCATCAGATATTCAACATCCAATTCGCGACCTGAGCCCGTGATGTAATCAAGCTTGCCGCAGCGTTCGTCGATGTTCTCAAGGTTCAATGTTGGGCTGAACCAGCCTGAATGCATCATCTCTAGGCTCAACCAAGCTTCAATCGCACCACACGCACCAAGCGTATGGCCAAAGTAGCTTTTCAACGAACTGATTGGCACTTCACCAAAGATGTTCGCGGTCGCATTACTTTCTGCAATATCGCCTTTTTCAGTCGCCGTTCCGTGCGCAGAAACATAGCCAATTTTCTCAGCAGGAAGTTGTGCGTCTTTCAGTGCTTTCTCCATACAAATTTGCATGGTTTCCATCTGAGGTTGGGTCACATGAGCGGCATCGCAGTTGCTGGCAAAGCCGATGATCTCAGCGTAGATTTTTGCGCCACGAGCAACAGCATGTTCATACTCTTCAAGAACAAGCGTACCTGCGCCTTCACCGATGACTAGGCCATCGCGCTCGCTGTCGTAAGGGCTAGGGGATTTTTCTGGTGTGTCGTTTTTCAAACTGGTAGCAAAAAGGGTATCGAAAACGGCAGACTCAGTTGGGCAGAGCTCTTCACCGCCACCGGCAACCATTACGGTTTGGTAGCCGTGTTTAATTGCTTCATAGGCGTAACCAATCGCTTGGCTTCCTGAAGTGCAGGCACTGCTGGTGGGAATCACGCGACCGCGCAGGCCAAAGAACAGTCCAACGTTGACCGCAGCGGTGTGTGGCATCATTTGAACATAGGTGGTTGCTGTAATTGCTCGTGTCGATTTCTCGTTAAGCATCACGCCAAACGCACCAACCGCATCGGTACTGCCGGTTGAAGACCCGTAGGCAATGCCAGTTTCTCCGTTAGTCAGAACATCATGTCCAATCAACCCGGCTTGTGTTAAAGCATCTTCAGTCGCGACAGTGGCTAAGCGAGAAACCCGACCCATGCCTCGAACCTGTTTGCGTTTGTAGTGTTTTGGCAACTGGAAGTCATCAATAGGCGCAGCTAGCTTAGTGTTGAGGCCATCATACTGCTCAAAGCTTGGCATATATTGAGTGGCATTTTCACACGCTTTCAGTTTTGGCTCGATGTGCTGCCAATCATTACCAAAGGCAGTAACACCAGACATGCCAGTTACAACAACGCGGCGGGTCATACTAAGCCTCCATTAACTGAAATTACTTGGCGAGTAACGTAGCCTGCAATATCAGACATGAGATAGCTCACTAGGCCGGCGACTTCTTCTGGCTCGCCCATGCGGCGCAGTGGAACTTGAGGAAGGGCATGATCTTTCACGTGCTCATCAACCATGCCGGTATCAATTAAGCCTGGAGCGACACAGTTTACCGTGATCTTGCGTTTCGCTAACTCTAAAGCTAGAGACTTAGTTGCGCCAATTACGCCCGCTTTTGCTGCAGCATAGTTGGTTTGACCACGATTACCCATGATGCCCGATACAGACGCCAGAGTAATGATGCGACCGCCTTTGCGTTTCTGAACCATTGGCATCACACAAGGGTGAAGCACGTTGTAGAAGCTATCGAGATTGGTATGGATCACGCCATCCCACTCTTCTTCCGTCATGGCTGGGAATGCTGTGTCACGAGTAATACCCGCATTGTTCACCACACCATAGTAAGCGCCGTGCTCGGTAATATCTGACTCAAGCGTTTCGCGACACTCGCTGCGATTGCTGATATCAAATTGGATCAGACGCCCCGCGCCACCCAGTTCGGTTATCGATTTTAATGTGTTTTCAGCACCTTGCTTGTCACCCATGTAGTGAACGGCGATTTCAAATCCGTCTTTCGCGAGTTGAATTGCGATCGCTTTACCAATGCCTTTGCTGGCACCTGTGACTAAAACCTGACGGGTCATGATGGGCTCCTAGTTTTCATTTCTTGTAATTTTTGTTCGGTCGGCACGTAGACGTTGAGTTGGCATTGAGCTACTAACTCACCTTGGTCTTCGACTCGGGCGGTAAACACGGCCATGCCACTGTCTTCCATCAGTTGCTCGGCGTAGATATCAAGGGTCTGACCTTGAGTGAACTCATCACACAGTGACTTGTAGCGACGAGAACCGAGTAAGAAGCCGATTGGAGGAGTCGTGCCGTTTTTCAGCGCATGGTATCCAGACCATGCCGCCACAGACTGCGCCATAAACTCGATACCCACATAAGCGGGTACGGTTTGAGATTCGGCATTAAAGAACAGGTTATGAGCACCAATATCGACCTGACAGTGAATCGACAACGCCTCTACGTTGATAGCACGATCGATTAATATCATCGGATCATCGTGTGGGAGAAGTTGGTCTACAGAAGGGATATCAGTCATTTACTACACCAAAAATCAGGCTAATGTTGTTGCCACCAAAAGCGAACGAGTTGCTTAAGATGTTCTTTACTTTAAGTTTCTGGGAACAGTTTACCAAATCAATCTCAATATCTTCAGCTTTATCCTGACATTTTTGTAAGGGAAGCGGTAAGTCATATTTTAAAATATGCCATGCTATTGCAGCCTCTATCGCACTTGCGGCTCCAAGAGTATGCCCGGTAAGAGGCTTGGTGGAACTGACGGGAACCTTGTTTGCAAAAATACGATGAATGGCTTTGCTTTCCATTGAATCATTGAGTGGCGTTGCGGTGCCATGAGCATTGATATAACCGATGTCTTCAGCTTGTAACTGAGCAGAATCTAACGCCTTTATCATCGCTTGCTCAGCGCCGTTCCCTTCAGGGTGAGGCGCTGAAATATGGTGTGCGTCAGAGCTATCGCCACAGCCTAACAAGGCAATGTTCGACGTGTCTTGCGTTGTATTAACACCGACCAGCTTTGCCTTGCTAAGCAACATAAATGCTGCTGCTTCTCCGATGTTGATACCATCTCGTGTTGCACTAAACGGCTTACAATGTGTGGTTGAAAGTGCTTCAAGACCATGAAAACCATTGAGCGTTAGCTTACATAAGGTGTCGACACCTCCAACCAACACAGCATCAGCCATTCCAGAATCTAACAAACGTTGTGCGGTCAGAAATGCACGGCCACTGGACGAGCAAGCGGTCGATATCGCATAGCTTGGTCCTGTTAATGCACAATGTTGGCTAACAAATTCAGAGGTATTGCCCAATTCTTGTTTTGAGTAATGGTAATGCTCAGGAAACTCACCATGTGCCAGTTTATGTTTGAATGCCGCTTCGCCGTCTGAGATACCTGAGGTACTGGTGCCAATAACTACGGCAATTCTGTCTGCGCCAAATTGTGATTTTGCTTGCTTAATAGAGTCTTTGATTTGATTAAGAGCGGATAACGCCAGCTGATTGTTGCGAGTGGCGTATTGCGTTAGATCAGATGGGATCGCTGGCAGTTCGCCAGCCACCTTACCGACGATAGTGTGCTTACCGTCATTCAACATATCGCTTACTTCAACCATGTTTGATTCATGCTCGCCTTTGAGGCAGCCATGAATGTCAGCAACGCTTGAGCCTAATGCGGAGTGGAAACCACAGTCTTGGATATAAATAGGCATAATGTTCAGCTCTTACTTGGGTTATCGACAATCGTTGAGTTCAACGTTTGAATAGTGATGGTGTAGCCTTGAATCAAATGCTTGAAAACAATATTGCCCGTGGTTTTGTGTGTTCCGGGCTCTGCATGGTAATCAATTTCAATGATTGCCTGTTGGTTTTCATCAAATACGGTGCGGCTGTTTTCTGTATCGACCAAATGCCAACCAATGCTTTGCAAAGGTTGGGCCCATGCTTCTGCTGGCCATAAGGTGAGCATTAAATTAAATAACACCTGCTCAGGTTGCGGCAGGGTTGCTCCAAGACCGGACAGAACTTGAGTCTCAATGGCTTGGTTCTGGTATTGCAGCGATAAGATGCGTGTTCCCCAAGAGGAAAAACCCGCTAACACGACTTTATCTGATGTGACTTCGACTTGAACAGGCAGTTGCTGTGTATCGTCTTGCCATGTTGCGCTGATCAGCTGACTTGCCGTAAATGAGTATCCCAGTTCAGCAGGCAGCGGCAAGGCGAGCTCTGTGTCTTTGTCGATTGCGACACTTGCGCCTGTAGGCTGTTGAGACACCATCGAACAAGCGCTGAGTAGTAAGCCCAATCCAACGGCGAGCGCTATCTTGATTGTTTTGTTCATCTAAAAGCCTCTCGAGAGTTTGATTTTTCCGCTGCTTGTTGGTTGTTGATTGCAAGTGGCGAAAGCAACCACGCGACGAAAATACCAGTTAGGACGGTAACACCGAAGCTATGAATGGCATGAGTCTGACTCAGTGACAATAAGCCAAATGAGAGTAGCGTTGTGAGGCCTGACAAAGTAATCGCTAATAAGGTGCTTAGTGATTTCTTCTGTTCCGCAAAAAATAGGGTGTAGTCGATACCAATTCCTAAAATCAGAATTAGACCAAGCAGATTAAACAGGTTTAACGTTGAGCCTAAAATGCCCGCTATCGCTAAACCAGCGACTCCGGCAATTAATGAAGGCAACAGCATTAATAGGCTTTGCTTCACACCGTAGCGCCAACCTAACACCATTCCAATAGCGGCCAAAGCTATCAATAATAGCTCGGTGATCTTGACTCTATATTCCGAAAAGAGAGCGGAGATTTCATCGGCTTTATTAAGGTATTTAACGCCTTGTTGCTGAGCAAAGCTTGAATCGAGCCATTGAGAGAACAATTCTGAATTCGTGACGTCTTTTATCAAAATGACTGACGCGGCTTGCCCATCGATCGGTTTTAACCAAAGTGGTCGAACAGGTTCTGACACCGGTGATTCTAAAAATCCAGATACCGTGATTGCCTCGAACTTAGGTTGCTCTGGAAAGCTAGGCCAACCAAGAGTGTTCTGTAAGATATGGCTTTGCTGGCCATAGAGCTGTTCAACTAACTGATAGTTATCATGCTGGTCTTGTTCGCTTAGCAACTGTTGATTGATGCTGCGATATCCGGAGATACCTTGGCTATCGACCAAAGAATCTAAGCTCGTGGTGATATCTGCCAGTTTTTTTAGCAGTTTTTGATCGCTGTTGGCGGTCACCAGCAGCATATTTTGACCACTACCTAATCCTGAGATTTCAGTAATGGCTTGCTCTTGCTGTTTGAGTTGCTCTGGCATCGCCTGAAGTTGGCGAATATCGTCGTCGTAACGAATTTGACTGAGTGATATCAAACTAACGACAGTCACTATTAATGGTAAGCCAATTCTAAATTTTTGGTTGCTCCAGAGGCTTAACCAAGTATGCCAAAGCTTCGACAAGGGAAGAGGGCGTTCTTGGCTTGGTTTTGCCGCTAAAACCGGATACCAACACACCACACTGGCGTAAGCTGCGATCAGTCCAATCGACGAAAACAGAGCAAGTTGCTGCAATCCCGGGAAAGGTGCCACCAACAGACCTAGGTAGCCAATCAAGCTGGTGATCAGACCCAAGGTGATCGCAACGATAATATGTTTCAACCCTTTGTCGCTTTGCCATTGATTACCAGCCGCCAAGCGATCAGTCAGGTAGTGAAAGGAGTAGTCGATGGATACGCCAATCAAGCTAGCGCCAAACACCAAGCTAAACAGGTGAACTTTACCGAAGATAGCGACGGTGCTTGCCAGAGCGACCAATAATCCGGTACTGATTGAAAGCAAAGACAAGGCAAGTGGGAGGGCGCTACGAAATGTTAGCCACACCAATAAAATTACACCGGCCAATGAGCCCAAACCAATGGTACTGATTTCTGATTTCGCGCTTTCGGTACCGTAATTGGCGTAGAACACCACACCGGTATGCTGCACTTTGACACCAAACTGCTTTTCGATCTCGCGCTCAATTGAATCAAGAGCAGGAAGTTGCTCTTGAATCGCTAAACTATAAGGCGAACCCGCCAGAGTCGCCGTCACCAAAATGTGAGTTTGCTCATTAGATTGAGCTGTGAGGTATCCCTCTTTCAGAACAAAGTTACTTGATTGAACGCCCACAGCACTGATGTAGTCGCGAAATAACAAGAATGGGTCGAGAGATAGCTCTGCTGCGGTGACGCCTGAGAACGGATTGTACAAAGACTGAATGACATATTGAGCTCGCGAATCCGGCGAGTGTGTCAGCGTCTCTTTTTGTTGTTGAGTTAGAAGTTGAGCTCGGTGACGAAAATAGAAATCGCTCCATTGGCTTTGCGTGCTGGCGTTGATCTTGCCTTGAACTTGCTTAAACAGAGTTGGCTGATTTGAGAAAGATCTTTGGTTGAGGGCTTTTTCAAAAGCATCAGTCGCTGTCATGGCTTGTTCGACGTCGGAGGCGCTTATGATAAACACCACTTGCTCGCTCATCGAGCTGGATATCTGCTGAAAGGCTTGCTCTACCATGGGGTCTTGCTGGTTTTCTGGTAGCAATTTCATGATGTTGCTTTCAATCGGTACTGACGAAGAAAAAGCGAATTGTTTGATCAACAATCCGCTAAATAGCATTACGACAACAAGCCAAGCAAGGGCTAGGCTAGAATTGGAATTGTTGCGCTTCAGCATCTGATAATACTTCCGGTAGATGTCTTAACTGGCTAAATTCGATCACTGTGCTGTCCCCACGAACTTCTCTAAGTTTGATGCGTTCAATGTCACCTCGTCCTTGCAGCGTGATAGCTTCAAACACCGCGTTCATCGGAGCACTTTTCGGCTTTAGAGTGAGTGTCCATCGTGTGTCTTGTGAATTTGAGTTTGCACTTTCATCAGAATTTTTCGCAGTCGCTGGTTCAAATGACAGTGAGAATTGCTCTTGAAGTTTTTGCGTGTCGCCGTGAAACACTGATAAGAAGATATGGCTGAAATAAAACGCCATTGGGTTTTCTTTATCGGTAATGATCTTAGCGGGTTGATCGGCAAACCTTTGGCTCAGTTTGTTATCGGTTAGCACCAAGCTCACAGGAAAGGGGGTCGCTTGTGTCCAAAGCAACCCATTCGACTTGTCTAACAGGAAAGTACCTTGTGATGTTAGAGGTTGGGCGAACATTTCCATGTTACGTGTTTGAGTAAACTCACCACGAACGATACTATTTTCGCTTAACACGGTTTGTAGTTCTGTAATAGAGCCGACAGCATTCGTGTTCTCGCTAGCGCCAGTAAAGTGACTCGCCATCATTGAAGCAAGCCCGAGCAGTACGATACTGATTTGCTTACGCCCGTGTTTAAACAGACTCATGTTTCACCTGCTGCTGTGTGTTAGGTACTTGCGGTTGCTCTGATTGGTGATCGTTTGATTGCTGCTCAGTTGATTGGGGTAAGCAGCCAAATTGATGCCAGTGTTCGATTTTATCGGTAAACACTTTCGGCGAAGCAAAACACATCTCTTGCTCTTCAATGGTTACTGCAACCTGCATGGTGTGAGCGCGTGTCATACGAGCACCGGTGTTGGCATCGTGAATTTCGTAGTCAACACGCAAGCGGTTTTCCCACTCAGTTAACTTAGCGGATACCGTGATCTGATGATTAAACGGTATTGCTTTGATGTACTTTACGCGCGTGTCGATGAGCGGCCACATGTAGCCAGAATCCTTCATCTCATGGTAGTTGTACTCAATCTTATCCATCATGATGCGCCTAACTTCTTCAAAAAATCGGAAGTAGTTGCCATGGTAGATCACGCCCATTGGGTCGGCATCTTGGAATGAGGTTACTAAAGTAACCTCTGATTTTAATGGATGAAGGATTTCAGACATAAATCGCTCTCAACAATATTGCGTAAAGGGTTAGCTACTCTAGGAGTAAAGTGACCAGTGTTGACTTTGAATACGAGCAATGAAGTGGCGTAGATCGCCTTCAAGTGGTCGATCTTCTACGATAAATTCAAACTCTTTAAGCACTTCGTCGCGAATGTGCTTTAGGTTTTCACTCATGTGGTGCTCATCAAGCTCATTATGGCGTTTACGAAGCTCAAGCGCTTGTGTCCCCGCCAGAAGTGATGCTGCCGCTACTTGTTCAGTCAGTTCAAGAACGCGTAAGCAGTCACGAGCCGCAATGGTGCCCATGCTGACTTTGTCTTGGTTGTGACACTCGGTTGAACGAGAGAACACGCTTGCTGGCATGGTGTGTTTTAATGCTTCTGCTGTCCAAGCTGAAACGCCAATCTGTACCGCTTTGAAACCGTGGTTGATTGGTTTACGTTCGCCTTCAGCACCGGTTAGGTTAAATGGCAAGCCGTTGTTGAACTTGTAATCCATCAACTGCGCCATTTGTCGATCAAGTAGGTCTGCAAGGTTGGCTACCGCTGTTTTTAGTGTATCCATTGCCATTGCGATATGACCACCGTAGAAATGTCCACCGTGCAGTACGCGCTCATTGTCGCCATCGATAATTGGGTTATCGTTAGCGCTGTTAAGCTCGTTCTCAATCATTTGGCGTAGCCAAGGCAGAGAGTCTTGAACCACACCAATCACATGTGGGGCACAACGCAGTGAGTAACGATCCTGTAGGCGAGCACTGTTACGTGGCGGACGATCCGCTTGTAAGTCATCACGTAGCCATGCAGCAACTTGCTGTTGACCCGGATGAGGCTTCACTGCAAACAGCACTTCATCGAAATGGAAATCGTTGCCTTGCATACCTACAGACACCATTGCGGTGATCTTAGTCGACAGCTGAGCTAGGTATTCTGCACGTTTGTAGGCGATACAAGCCAGAGCCGTCATTACCGACGTGCCATTCATCAATGCTAAGCCTTCTTTTGGCTTAAGCTTGATAGGGTTAATCCCTAGCTCTTTGTAAACGTCACTAGTAGGGCGAACTTCACCTTTGTAGATGACATCGCGCTCACCAATCAGTGCTGCTGCCAGATAAGACAGCGGCGTTAAATCACCACTGGCACCAACCGATCCTTCTTGAGGAATACGCGGTGAGATATCTTGATTGATCAGAGTGACGATCTGGTTGAGCAAATCGTGAGTCACACCAGAGACACCTTGTGACAATGAACAAAGGCGCGTTGCTAATACGGCACGAGCTTGCTCATGAGACAGTATTTCGCCTAAACCACAGCCATGAAAGCGCGTTAGATGCAGTGGTAATTCATCAACAAGGTTTGGTGGAATTGCAACGGTACATGAGTCACCGTAGCCCGTTGTCACACCATAGATCACGCCTTCTTCTTTCAATAGGCGTTCTAAAAAAGCGACACCGCGGTCGATCTTTGATGTGAACTCATTACTTGAGTTCATCGAGGCTTTTGCGCCTTGTGAAATAGCGACAACATCCTCAATCGTGAGGCGTTCGGCACCAAAGGTGATGCTATTTGGATTTTTTTTCGTCATGGTGCTTGCTCAATGTCCAAAAGTTAAAAAAGTTGTACCACTGAAGCGGTGCTTTCAGTGTGTAGTGCTGAAGTCGGTCTGCGTATTTCTGCACGACTTGCTGTAAAGATTGTTCGCGAGTCTTCCTTGGTAGCTCTATTTTGTCGCTGAAATGCTCAAAATAGACATTAAAATGCGGTTTGGTTTGTGGGTCATCTCGTAGGCCAAACAGTAAGAATACTGGCGCTTTGAGAACAGAGGCTAACATAAATGGCCCTTGAGGGAAGGGAGCTTCTTTACCCAAGAACTCTGCCCATACTGAGCGACTCTCTTTGCTGGTGGAGGTTCTATCGCCAACGATCACAATCCATTCACCTTGCTCCAATTTTTGTTGCAACAAGATGGCGGTATCAGGGCCCATCGATGTCACCTGAATCAGGTTTAAATCAGACTGTGGGTTTACCGCTTTCATCACCGAATTAAAGCGTTCGGCGTGTTCCGTGAAGACCAGCGCATTGATTTTGATGTGTGAGTGTCGACGTCCCAAAGCGCGGCACAACTCGATATTACCAAGGTGAGAACCTAGGATTAGCACACCTTGCTGGTTTTCCACCATACTTTCGAATTGCTCTTGACCATGAATAGTCAGGTTATCGACTGAAAAATCGCCTTTCCATGCGGCTAATTTGTCTAGCATGGTGTGACCAAACGAAAGCAGGTGGTTATAACTGGTTAATTCAGCGGGTAACTCAATATTCTGTTGCTCTGCGTATGTCTTAAGCTGGAATAGGTATTGCTCAGAAGCGTTTCGCGCGCGCTTGCCTGTCAAATGGTAGTAACGCATCACACCGCGCAAAATTAGGTTGAATACACCTCGGCCTAATAGTGAGTACACAGCTAACAACAGTTTGATACCGAGAACTGTGCCGCGCTCTTGAGTTCTGGACCAATGAGGCTGTTCAGTGCTATTTGGTGTCTGCTGCGCCTGATTGCTTTCTGAAAATTGTGTCGAACTTGTTAGGTGATCTTCAGAATTTGATTTGAAGTGACGAGCAATCAGCTTAGGGGCTCTTGGCAGCATGCCGAAGAACAGTCGAGTATGCATCCAACTGATTTTTACGTTGTCCCACAGCGCATCGAAATGAGAGACACCATTTTCAGGGTAGATGACTCGCGTCTCAATGAAGTCAATGTCGCAACCTTCCCAGTATAAGCGAACCAGAATCTCGATATCGAAGTCCATTCTCGAACCGACATCGTATTTATTCAGTACTGTTTGTGTCTTATCGATTGGATACGCTCTAAAGCCACACATGCTGTCTTTAATCGAGAGAGATAGAGTTTCTATCCACACCCAAATATGTGTCGCGTAGCGCCCGTAGAGCCTTGCCTTCGGTACGCTATCGTCATAGACAGGCTGACCTGAGATCAGGCGCTGGGGCTTAGCTTGTGACGCTTCGATTAATGCGGGTAGGGCGTCTAGGTCATGTTGACCGTCAGCGTCAATCTGAATGGCATGACTAAAGCCGAGATCCTGTGCTCGTTTGATGCCAGCCTTTACGGCACCGCCTTTACCTTGGTTCTGCTCTAGCGTCACCAAGGTTACGTTTGAATTCTCTACTAGGGGAGCCAGAAACTGTTTCGTGGTGAGTTCACTGCCATCGTCAACGATGATGATCGGCAACTCAAAATGATGGAGTGACGACACCACTGCAGGCATGGTTTCACCGTGGTTAAAGCACGGGATTAGGAAGCAAGCTTTGTAGTTGCTTTCTTTTGTTACGTGTTGAGAAGCAGCCTCAGCAGGAGCGCTATTCACTTTTCTCTCCCAGCTTCATTTTTCCTGAAGAGTGGGTCTGTTCACCGTTGTTTGAGGTGTAGCTGAAGCTCAGCTTGTCTTTGTCAGCATCCCATTTGAGTGATAACTGGATTGTGGCGTCAGGAAGGATAGGCTCTTGGAATTTGATGACCTCCATACCTTTAAAGTAACCAGGGACATTTAACTCTTGGACAGCATAGTGAAGTGCCCAGTCAATTTGTGTCACACCGGGAAGAATAGGGAAGCTCTTAAAGTGCCCCTTAAAATCGGTGATGTCTCCGGTAACATGGAGTGTCAGGGTCGATTCTTTCTCTACAGTGTCAACAGCAATGACGTTTGGTTTTCTCTTATCCATAGCGTGTGCTTAGAATCCTTGGGCTAAAATGGGTCTTCTGACAAAAATATAAAAAGATAATCTCAGTGTAAAATACGATCAGCGGTTTCTATGATTTTACGAGCTGCTCTATGTGAGAGGTTAGTCGCTTGCCTTGGCTGTTGAGGGGAATCTCAGCAACAATGCGATACTTTCTTGGAATAGCGATTGGCTCTAACCATTTTCTGAGTTCTGAACGTAACATTAACCAGAATTTACCTTTACTCATGGTTGCGAGAGTCACTTGGCCTTCCTCTGATAATACCAAAACCGATGCTAAAATTAAGCGTTCAGGCTCTTCAAAGGGAATGACCACACACTCGCTTATCCAAGGTAGTTGCTCCAGTCGCTTTTCAACTTCAACCAGTGATACTCGTTTTTCTTCTATCTTGATCACTCGGTCGGTTCGGCCTTTCAATATAAATTGATTCTCTGAGACCATTTCGCACTCATCTGCGGTTTGATACCAGTTGTTTTTGTCGATGTACGGCGACAATAACTTAATGCAATTCTCACTATTAAGACTAGCCTTAATACAGTCAAAAAGCTGCCAAGGTGTTTGAACGCTCTGTTGCTGACGAAACGCGATGCCGCCGGTTTCTGTGCTGCCAAACACCTCGATAGGTAAATGCCCAAGCAGATCTCGTGATTGATGAGCCGACTCGGTAGGTAAAGGGCCACCAGAAGAGAACACCCCCGCTAGATGCGTAGACTTTGTCTCGTGTTTTAATCGTTTGAGTAGCGCAGGGCTGCTGATCAGCACGCTCTGCTTGTTAGCGTGAGACAGGATCTGTTCCGGGTATTCGAGATTGTTTCGAGAAAATGGAACGCTAGAACAAAGCGGCCATAAGATTCGAAACAACAGACCATAGATATGTTGGTGTGAGACGGTGCTGTGGACTTGGTTGTCTTTAAGCAAGGCGCCCCAGTTTTTATCTAGCTGAGCGATTTCAATATCTAGGTGTTCTAAGGTCTTATGGATTGCTTTTGGTGTACCGCTTGAGCCTGAAGTAAACAAGGTCAATTGGATTGCTGCTAACTCAATGGCGGGAAGATTATCGGTTAGAGGTTCTCGTATTTCGGTGTCTAATAAGGTTTGGATATTGCGAACTTCATTTATTTCCACTGCACCAATCGCATCATCGACCAACAGACAGTCAAAATGCTCACTCAGCTCGGCAAGCGCACACGGTTGATAGTTACCTGGCAAGATGATGTGTTTGTTGCTGGCTGCGCACGCTAAAAAGGCCACTGAAAATAGGTAGCTGTCTTGGGTGCAAATCGCAACTCGTTGAAAAGGGGATGAAGATAAAAGCTGTACGAGTTGAGATAAGTCGTCGTTAAATGTTTGCCACGAAATCTCGCTATTGTCGTCAAAGCAGACAATAGAATCAGGCGATCTGTTCTGACTGAGAAGTTCAGACAAGGAAGTGTAAGAGACGGTTTGGGTCATAACAATTTAACTCTGACGAATGCGCTGTCTTACTACCCACTCTCCTGCAAAGAGCAACCCTGCAAATACATAGCTGAGTAAGCCATTGTATAGGGTCCATATTTCAAGAGGTTGGAAGCAGGTGTAAAGGGCGATAGAGCCATTGATAACAAAAAACAGACACCAAACTTTGGTGACTGTTCGTGTGTAATCAACGCCACTTTGTGGAAGTTCTGGCTCTTGGAGGCGAGCAAGCCGCTCGATAATCGTTTGCGGTTGCCATAGGCTCGAGGCGAACACAACCAGCATACAAACATTAACGATGACGGGGTAATAAGTTAGCCAGCCGTGCTCTTTGAAGGTTAACCCTAATGCCAGCAGAACAATTCCGGCACTTCCGCTGATCCAAGCTAGGTGTTTTAGCTCTTTGATTTTAGCCTGACCACCGGTGAAAATGCGGACAGCAAAAATAGCGGCTAAGACGATACCAACGGTTTGTAGGCCAAACTTGTTGAGTCCAAAGTAAACCGCTATTGGATAAGTGAAAAGTATGATTGCCGACAGTAAAGTCAGCAGAGGACGCATTATGCGTCCTTCAATAGTTCAACCACAGACTCGACAACGTCATTAACGGTGCGTACTGCTTTGAACTCTTCAGGCTTGATCTTCTTACCTGTAACGTTCTGTAAATGAACGACCAAATCAACGGCATCAATGCTGTCGAGGTCTAGGTCGAGATAAAGGTGTGCTTCTGGAGTGATATCTTCAGCATCAAGCTCAAACAGCTCGATAAGCGCATCTTTAACCTGGTTGAATACTTCTTGTTGGTTAGCTTGTGTCATAAAGATCTGTCTAGTTGTTCGTTTTAGATGAAATGTAGTTAGCTAGGTTTTCAACCGATGCAAAATGCTGGCGAGTGTTTGAATCGTCGGCATCGATAACAATGTTGTACTTTTTCTTGATAGCAAGGCCGAGCTCAAGGGCATCGATAGAATCTAATCCAAGTCCATCACCAAACAGTGGTGCTTCCGTTTCAATTTCATCAATGCTCATATCTTCAAGATTCAGTGCGTCGATAATCAGTTGTTTTAGTTCGTTGTGTAATGTTTCCACTTAGGCCTACTTAGTACTTTATCTAAATGCTACTTCAAGGGGGGCGATTCTACATTATGTGATGTATTTTCGAAACGCTGATATCACCAGTTATTTTATTGATGAGCTAAATATTTTCTTCGGAAGGAAAAATAGTCTGTGCAAGGTGTTGATTGAGGCGCCTTGCTGCCGAAGTTAAGTTATTTGAATTCTCAATAAAGGGTGCGACGTCTATTTTACCTTTCACTGCGATATGAAAAAAGGGTTTAGTGGCAGGAACTTGATACCATTTTTTCTCTTTTGTTAAGAATGTCGGAGAAACTGTAATATGAATCACGCGTAAGTCGGTTTGTGTTCGAGTGGCAATTTGTGCCGCACCACGTTGTAAGGATGGTTCAATTCCTGGCGTTGTGCGAGTTCCTTCAGGGAAAACTAACAATACATTTCCACGCGAAAAGCGTTCTTCACAGCGTTCTAAAAGATCGTCAGGGGTTTGGTTGGGTATGTATCCCGCTGCTTTGACAATCCTCTTCATAAACGGGTTTTCCCATATTGCCGCTTTAACAAGACAATCACATTGAGGAAGTTGAGAGGCGATCAGTACATAGTCAATCAAGCTAGGGTGATTGGCGACAATGATGCAGTTGCGATCTTCGCGGAGCAGTTCGGCGCCATCAATTCGGTAATCAATCGCGCCTGTGAACTTCATTATTTGGCAGAATGCATTGAATGAGAAACGGATTAATCGTTGTGCTTTGAGCTCTCTTTCTATGACGTTGCGAGTCGTTAGGGCGATCGAAGGTAAGATTAAGAAGCTTAAGACTAAGCCTCCCAAACCAAAGATGGTAAAGCAGAGCCCCGTCGCGAATACTCGCCAACATTGGCCTACTTTGCTCATTTCTGTGCACCTGCTTGGGCGTTATTGACCCAGAACCAGTTTTGGTGCTTACCAGCAATAGTCCAATGCTGTGTTCCCAATAGGATATGTTGTAGCGTTTGTAGGCCTTGCGGTAAATCAGCGGCTGAGCTGTCTCTAACTTTGGGGGGGCTAGCGATTGGTTTACTTGTTACTGCTCTCGAAACCGAGTAGTCACTGCCTGCCGTGAGTACTAAACCTAGAGCGTAGTCAGCATAGTGCTGATTTTCGTATTCTCGATATACATCAGGCAGAGGTTGGTCGAAGTCAATGACGAGTACACGATGTGACGGATACTGATGTAGGTAAAGATAAGCTTCAATCAGGGCGTTGTGAAAGGTATCTTGCCCAGCAGCGATAGAGGTCAGTGGAATCGGTGCTTTTGCAGCAATCGTTGTTAGACCTGCAGCGGTGTTGTGTACCGATTGGGAAAACGCCATTGGAGAGGCGTCGTCACCTTCTAATATTGATTGAATTAAAGTGGCTGTTCGGTGGAGCTCACCATGCCGACTGGCAAAAACCAGATAATCAATCGAGGTATCTTTTAATAGGGTTAATGCGGTTTGGACGGCCAGTTTGCTTTGCAGGCTCATTCGGCGGCGCATCATAGGAGGGATGGCTTTAAATTCGGTTGAGCCATTTTGTGGCCAATCTAAATGAGTGCTCCACGTTTGCCACTCGGCAACGGAATAGAGGCCTGGCGAATTTGCTGACCATTTTTCAATATTAAACGACATTAATTGGGATTGATTTGACATAGAGTATTGATTTACTTTGGGTCTAACTAATACTATGCATGCTTATAAATAAACACGGGTAAGGAGTTTAAATGAAATTACTAAAAATAGCCGTTTCAATGTTATTTATACTCGTTCTTGCAGGCTGTGGACGTGTCCAACCTGTAATGAATGTTGAGGATACTCCAGTTGCTTTGAATCTTCAAAGTAAACAGGTGAAATCAGCGATTTATGAGTCTGCTGAGAACCGAGGTTGGTTGGTTTCAGAAATTAAGCCAGGCCTAATCCGTGCTGAACTGTATGTCCGTTCACATCATGCTGTGGTTGATATTCCATATAATGATAAGTTTTACTCTATTCTTTACGTCGAATCCGAGAATTTGAAGTACGACGATGGTGAAATTCACCGTAATTACAACCGTTGGGTTAATAACTTGAACGTTGATATTAAACGCAAGCTTGCACAAATGGCTGCTATGTAGCTCTCTATTATTTTAAAGTTAGGTTTTTCGTGTCGGAATATAAATTAGATCCATTTAACGCATTAGAAGCAAAAACAGAAGCGCAAAAATTGTCTTTTGCTCCTATTGTTTTTCATACAGCTCGTACACTTCGTGATTTAGGTATTTTGAAAGCGTTAGATGACGCGGGCAATGATGGTTTACCCGCTGAAACTATTTCTCAAGCAACGGGTGTATCCGAATACGGTGTCAAAGTTCTGCTTGATATGGCGTTGAGTGCTCACATCGTTACTTGGGATAAGCCTTATTATAAAATGGCTAACCTAGGTTTTTATCTATTGCACGATGGCATGACCAACGCAAATATGGATTTCACGGCTGATGTCTGTTACGCCGCGATGATGCATTTAACTGAAGCGATTGAAGAAGGTACACCCGCGGGCTTGAAAGAGCTGGGTGACTGGGAAACGATTTACCAAGGTTTGTCTCAATTGCCAGAAAAAGCAAAAGAGAGTTGGTTTAAGTTTGATCATTTCTATTCAGATCGTTCGTTCCCTGTGTTACTTGAGAAAGTTTTCAGTAAGAAGCCTAAATCGCTGGTGGATATTGGCGGTAATACAGGTAAGTGGGCAATGCAATGTTGTAACTACGACTCTGATGTCGAGGTGACGATTGTCGATTTGCCGCAGCAATTAGAAATGGCAATGGCAAACGCAACACAGCACGGTCATCAAGACCGAGTGACTCCATTCCCCGCTAACATGCTTGATAAACAGCAAGCGCTGCCGACAGGTACGGATGTGTGGTGGATGAGTCAGTTCCTTGATTGCTTCTCGCCAATGGAAATTCTTAGCATATTAAAGCGTGTTCGCTCTCATATGTCAGAAGACGCGACTGTTTATATTCTTGAACTGTTTTGGGATGCACAGAAATACGATGCGGCTTCTTATAGCTTAAATGCGACGTCTCTCTACTTCACTTGCTTGGCCAACGGCAACAGCCGCTTTTACCGCAGTGAAGATTTCCTAGAGATAGTGGAAGAGGCTGGCTTTGATGTGGTGACTCGTACCGACGATATCGGTCTTGGGCATACGCTTCTGGAGCTGAAAGCTAGCGCGAAATAATCATGGTAAACATGGCTTAAATTAATGAAAAAACTGTCAACTCAAGTAGTGATCATCGGAGCTGGCCCATCAGGGTCTATTGCGGCGTCTTTGCTTCATAAAAAAGGCATCGATGTTCGAGTGATTGAAAAAAGCCTTTTCCCCCGTTTTTCTATTGGTGAAAGCCTGTTACCAGCGTGCATGGAAGTGATCGAACAAGCGGGCATGAGCGAAGCTGTGGCTAATGCTAACTTCCAATTTAAAGATGGCGCGGCTTTTCGTAAAAATGGTGTTTATACGGCGTTTAATTTTGAAGATAAGTTCTCTTCTGGGCCGGGAACGACGTTTCAGGTTCAACGAGGTACTTTTGATAAGGTAATGGCAGACTGTGCTGAAGCGCAGGGTGTTACCATTGATTACCAACATGAACTGATAGGCATCAACTTCGCTGAAGACCGTACTATATTAGATGTACAAATACAGGGTGGAGAGCGTTATCAGCTAGAGGCTCAATACGTCCTTGATGGTAGTGGTTTTGGTCGAGTGTTACCCAAGATGCTCGATTTAGAAGAGCCATCACGACTTCCTCCGCGCAAAGCTATCTTCACACATATTAATGATCATATCTCAGCAACGGATAGTGATCTTGAATACGATCGCAGTAAAATTTTGGTCTCGGTACATCCAACCAATCCTGATGTTTGGTATTGGTTGATTCCCTTCAGTAACGGAGTCTCTTCATTCGGTGTGGTAGGGGAACCTAAATTCTTTGAATCATACCCAGAAGACAAGATTTCGGCGATTAAGCAGCTGGCAACAGAAGAGTCGGGCTTGGCCGAGATTTTGGCAAATGCGGAGTATCCAAATCCCGCAGGCGAAATTGGTGGCTATTCTGTCAACGTTAAACATCTTGCAACCGATAAGTATGCATTACTGGGTAATGCGGGGGAATTTCTTGACCCTGTATTTTCATCGGGAGTGACTATTGCGATGAAGTCGGCTCAGTTTGTCGTTGAGTGTGTGGAAAAACAACTCAATGGCGAGAAAGTCGACTGGGATCGTGAATACGCTGAACCATTGATGATTGGGGTAAATACTTTTAGAACGTATGTTGAAGGGTGGTACTCGGGGGCTCTTCAGGATGTGATTTTCTATCAAGAACCAAACCCGAAGATAAAGCAAATGGTATGTTCGATTTTGGCGGGCTACGCATGGGATCAAAGCAACCCCTATGTAAACGAGTCAAAACGTCGATTGAAGACGCTGGCAGAGATATGCCGAAGCTAGATGGTCTATTTAGTATAAAATAGAATGCTAAATGGTCACTATGGTTAGCCATAAATCAAAACAGCCGCAATGCGCGGCTGTTTTTGTATCTGATAATCAGCCTCTCAGCTCGAGTACCAACTCCAGTACGTCAGAATCCAAAGTTTCTAACGAAGTTATCGAGGTTGATACTACTTCAGATCAATGCTGTTCAATCGTCCCATAAAGATAAGCAGCTCAATCACATCTTTGTGAGCTTCAAGCAGTGCTCGTTTGGTTTGGCTGTAGGCTGCGAGTCGACCGTGTTTTCGTATAGAGCATACTTTTGTTCTATATTTGTAATCACCATTCTCAGAGAAAACACGCCATTTCGCTATGTAGCACTCGTCGCGATGTTCAGGGTCACTCTGCGTTGGATTAGGCTTAAATACAATTTTAGGCTCTAAACTATGAGGCAGACGTGTCATGAGATAGGGTTCTTTGAGGACCTTTGGCCAAAACTTGCCCCAAAGCTGTCTACCTAGCTCATCTCTTAATTTGATGGTTTTCTTGAGTGCTTTGTCTTCCCCCATACGAACAAAGCCAACTGAACGATGTAATACCGTATCGTCGGGTGTATGAATGTGGATCTTAAAAGCGGTCTTACCTTTCGAGATAAAGCGGTAACCGGTAGCACCAATTAGATTATTCTGGCTCATAGTTCGCTAAATGATGATTATATTATTAATAAGATTACGACAAATACCGCGAAACCGAAACTAATCCTCATGAAAAAAATAAAGCCTTAGTACTTTTGCTAAGGCTTTATTAGAAAACATGAGTTGATGGTGCTGCTAACTACATGATTTTCTGCATTACATCACCAATTTGAATGCTTCCCGCAAGGCTTGGTTGATCAATGGTGAGTTCAGCTTCGTTTTCATAAACGCGAGAAACCGTCAGGGTGATATCGCTTTGAGAGACCTTATTGCGTGGCAAGCCTCTTTGGTCGATAAATGAACCTGTGTGCCAAAGCTGAAGTTTGTCGCCTTGTTCTACACCGTGTATTCGGCCTAAATCAATGGTCACCATATTCCCAAACACAGCAGCAACTTCAGGAAGCGTGATTTTACAAGATACTTCCGATTCTAAATCCAACATAATATTACGACTGACACGAAGCATCATGCTGCCATAGGTTGATGCCCAGAAACGAGCACTGCGGGTGTCGATTTCACTGGTCTTCGCAAATGGCCATTTTGCTACTTCACGATAGCTTCGGTTGTAAACCTGATGACCTGTTTTACCATCGAATACCTGCATTTCTAACGCAAATTGGCGATTGATAATGTCGTCTTTCAAAAGCTTCGATTCAATGGTTGCGGTTAAGTCGGTGATGTCACCACCTATGATGTACTGTGCCCCCGTATCTTGTGCGATCATTTTGATCACTTCCGGTCGACGCTTGTCTATGTCGTAATTTGTTGTACCAACAGAGACAAAACTGCGAGATTCTTGCGCCAGTTGTCGGTTAACGACATGGCCAAAATCATCACCAATGTTATAGATTCGGCCCATCACAGCTTGTTGTGGAGAGCTTACATCAATATTACCGACCAAAAACGTCTTCTTATATTGGCTTTCATGGCAAGCACTTGCCGAAGGGTAGATGTCTATCCTTGCAGTGACCATTATATTGCCACCGCGTTTCTTCTCTTTTTCTACTAAGATGTAGCGCACTTCATGATTGGTAAATTGAAATTCTTTCTTTTTTGCATCTAAGTAGGGGGTGAGGTTTGCAATACTGCCGATGTCAGCGCCAGAGAACTGTATGGCTTTGTAAACGGCATCCTCTAGGGCATGAACCCTTGCCGCATCCTCTGACGATACGATGGTTGCAGTACCGGTAACTTCATACCAAGAGGCATGAGTACTGAAGCTGATGGTTGTCAGTAAACTTATTGAAAATAAGTAATAAATTATTTTTTTCATCTATTCGTTACCAGTTGGGTATAAATATTGCTTAACAAATATCTATAAGCTTAAAGCTGACTCAAGTGCGTTTTTCATAATCTGAACCATTAATGAAAAGCAAAGATTGTTCCAACATTGTAATCCATTGAAAAGAGTCATGGCGAGAACATATTGGAACAGCAAGCACTAAATATATCTGGAGATAAGAGAATGAAAAAATGGCTCGTAGTAATGAGTGTCATGTTAATGACATCATGCGCTTATTCGCCAATCTATAACGGTAAATCTGAGTATTCAGGCAGTCCGTTTATGTTGATGGATAGCCCGCGTCATACCATGGATTTTTTCGTGGAAAGCATGACCGAAGATTTGATCTTGTCGAATACGAGTATTTCAGCCAGAACACCCATTGCCATTACCTCGTTTGTCGATCTGCAACACATGGACACAACCAGTTGGTTAGGAAACTCGGTATCAGAAGGTTTCATTCATCAGTTTCAGCGTCGAGGTTTTAAAGTGGTTGATTTTAAAACCACAGGCTCTATCCAAGTGACCCACCAGGGGGATTTTGCTATTAGCCGCGATTGGAAAGACTTAGCCCAAGAGCAAGACGTCCAGTATGTTTTGACTGGAACTATGCTTCGTCAAGAAGGCGGTGTTCTAGTAAATGCTCGTGTGGTCGGAATGCAAACTCGCATCGTTGTTGCTTCCGCACAAGGCTTTTTACCTGCAGACCGTATTGGTCGTGACTTAGATACTCTGAACAGTATTCGAACTCAAGATGGGGTTATTATTCGTTCTGATCCAACGATCAGTCAGCCTCATACTGTTATTCTTCGCCCTTAGGAGTTCGTGATGAAGAAGTTAATATTTGTTGTTGCCGCTTTATTGCTTGTCGGCTGTCAACCATTACAAAGCATGAGACCTAATGACTTTTTGGTTGCGGTTGGCTACGCGAGTGTCAGCGAGCAGAAAGGTCGTAATGACGAAGAGAAACGTATTCGAGCAATGAGAGCCTCTAAAATTGATGCTTATCGTGAACTTGCCGAGCAAGTGTATGGTATGCGCGTGAGTGGTCGAGCTGAGCTTGAAGATCAGCGTCTTGGTACTGAGAGAACTTCAGGCGCGGTTGATGGTGTTATCCGTGGTGCCGAAGTGGTGCGCAGTTACCCTGTTGGCGACAGCTATGTGACTGAACTGCGGTTAGATATCCAAAAAATGGAACAACTGCGTAATTATGGCGAAGTTCAGCCAGTGCCTGAGAAGAGACAACAAACGTTGTTCTAGTTTAAGGATCGTCTAGTTATAGGTTTCTCCTTTTATATTGGCTGCTATTCGCTTTCCAGATGGCGTAACGGCAACCAGTAACGGTTATGAATAAGAAAGCGGTAAGTATTAAAGTACTTGCCGCTTTTTTGTTTATCGGCTTGGGGAGTACATTCACAGGTTTAGTGGGAGATTTGACTGGTGTAACGAGAAGGGTAGGCTGAGATACAGATACAGATACAGATACAGATACAGATACAGATACAGATATGAGAAGGAGGTGGTTTACCTAACTAGGCTTTAACGTTGGTTCCTAGCGTAGAAATTGTATGCGTTTGGCCTCCGGCATTGTAGGTCATGCCAATTTTGCCGTGACTTTGCTGCATCATATTGCTGAGTTTTTTGAAGCTAAGGTGTGCTCGATTCAAGGCTTCGCCATTTACCAAGTTCGCTTGATGGCAGTCGTGCACTATGGATTTGATGGTTGTGACTAACTGAGCAAGTTCAGGGTTCTCGGTCAGTTCAGATATATTAGTATGGGCAGCGATTCGTTGATCGGTTGATCTTAGTTGTTCAACAAGAACCACTTTCTCTTTGGCTATTCGCTCAATATCGCTTGATTGTCGGCTTGTAATAGCGATTTTCTCTGAACTCAATAATTCAGATAAGGCTTTGGCATTTTGAAGTTGGAAATTAACTAAATCTGCTAGTGCCGCCATAATGTAACCTACTAATAACCTCGTGTACTTTAAGATAATAACTTTATTTTAAAGCTAATGTTTGCTTAAAGACCTTTTAATTCGTTTTCAAATTTCATCATGTTGTCGGCCAACTTTTCTGGATCAACAGTGTATGAACCATTTGCGATCGCTTCTTTTATTGCCGCGACTTTCACTGAATCGAAACTTGGTTGTGCTGCCATCTCTTGATGGAGTTGACCAATCGCCTTGCCTTGTTGGCTTAGTGAAACCGCATCTTTGCTTGCTGGTGATTTAGATGATGCATCAGATCTTGATGCCTCAGACTTAGAATCAGAGCGTACTGCTGAGCGGTTAGTGCTCGCTAGGGTTTGCCCTGAACGAATATTATCAATACCTGCCATAGTTAAGCCTTTTTCTTCAAAATGGGAACCTGTACAGTCAATATCGACCATGGGTGAGAATACTTTAGCAATTTTAAGCTCAATAGTCGAAAACGAACCAAACACCTCAACCGTTATAATTGGATGTTAGAGTTGAGAATAAAAGCGCTAACGATACCGACACTTTAAAGTGAAGTGTTAAAAGTAAACCGTGACTTCAGACATGCTGGTAACAATACCTTCGATTATACGCTGTGATTTGTCATTTTTCACCCTAACTTGATCACCCATTGAGCCATCGGTAAGTGCAGTACCTCTGGTGGTAATGGTCATGCCACCTTTTACTGCCTGTATGATAACCTTCTCATTTCGGCATACGACACAAATATCGCCTCTTTCGACAACATCACCGGGTCTTAGGTTCTTTTTTACCTTAGCACCGATGACTTGTTGTGGAGTGGTAAAGCCTTGGCGACGAAATTTGTTGAGAGAAATCATCGCAGTCGTGACGTCGTATTGACCGACAATTTCGCCTCTCGCCAGTGAGCGAGTCGTTGTGACAAGTGGTACTGACATTGAAAGGCGCACTGGCACGTAAACACGCCATTCATCAGGAACACAACGAACTAAAACAGTAATGCTGCTGCGAGTGTTGGTTGTTGTCGAGGCACTTGTCTCGAGGGGGATAGGACAATTTGTAGCTTTGATTCTAGAGTCTACATTAGCGGAATTAACAAAAAGTTCACCGCCTCGCGGTTGCTCCACCGAGTCAAGGATGTGTTGCTCAGCCGCTGATTGGATCATGTCAATTTGTTCCGGCGTTGCCGCGTGTGTAAAAAAACTAAACAATATTGTTAGAATGCCGATAAACTTAGCGACAGTTTTAAAAATAGTTCTACACATAGCTATGGGAAAAAGATATATGTTTGCTTTATGATATGTCATTTTATTTCTCTAGTGGTTCGTAGCCTGCAGTAGACTAACACTTTCTATCCAAAAAGTTTGATATGGAGATGAGCTCATGACGGGTATTCTTGATTCAGTGAATCAGCGTACGCAACTCGTCGGTCAAAACCGATTAGAATTACTAACCTTTCGCCTAATGGGGCGTCAGCGTTACGGTATTAATGTATTTAAAGTGAAAGAGGTTTTACAATGCCCTCGTCTGACTTTAATGCCAAATTTACATCATCTCGTAAAAGGTGTGGCTCATATTCGTGGTCAGACAGTTTCTGTCATTGATTTGAGCCTAGCGGTAGGCGGACGTCCTACATCTGATATCGATAAGTGCTTTGTGGTGATTGCTGAATTTAACCGTACTATCCAAGCATTCCTCGTAAGCTCTGTAGATAGAATTGTTAATATGCACTGGGAAGCTATTCTTCCACCACCAGATGGTTCAGGTAAAGATAATTACCTAACAGCGGTAACCAACATCGATAATGAATTGGTTGAAATTCTGGATGTTGAAAAGATTCTTGCTGAGATCTCGCCTGTTGATGAAACCATGGATAGCAGAATCGCAGAGGAAATTGCAGAAGTTGAACAAGAGAAAGAATTGGTTCGCCGAATCTTGATTGCTGATGACTCGACGGTTGCTCGTAAGCAGGTTCAACGTGCTATAGAATCTATTGGTTTTGAGGTCATTGCTGTTAAAGATGGTAAAGAAGCCTATGAGACTCTGATGAAAATGGCATCGGAAGGCAGTATTTACGATCAAATTTCATTGGTGATTTCAGATATCGAAATGCCTGAAATGGATGGATACACGCTGACTGCTGAGATTCGTCGTCACGCAGAACTAAAAGATTTATACGTAATTTTGCACTCATCATTGAGTGGTGTATTTAACCAAGCCATGGTTGAGCGTGTAGGGGCTAACTCCTTCATCGCGAAATTCAATCCTGATGAGCTTGGTGGCGCGGTTAAAGCTGCGTTAACTAACTAAAAGAGACATTAATGACTGCTATAACAATAAGTGATCAAGAGTATCGCGATTTCAGCCGTTTCTTAGAATCTCAATGTGGCATTGTATTAGGTGACAGTAAGCAGTATTTAGTGCGCAGTCGTCTAAGCCCATTAGTAACGAAGTTTAATGTTGCTTCATTGTCTGATTTGCTAAGAGATGTAGTGACAGGTCGAAACCGTGAGTTGAGAGTGGCGGCAGTGGATGCTATGACGACTAACGAGACACTTTGGTTCCGAGATACTTATCCGTTTGCTGTACTAGCGGATAAACTTCTACCGGAAATAGCGGCAAATAAACGTCCTATCAAGATTTGGTCTGCGGCAAGCTCTTCAGGCCAAGAACCATACTCAATGGCTATGACGATACTTGAGACCCAAGCACGTAAGCCGGGTATGTTGCCAAATGTATCGATTACCGCTACTGATATTTCAGCAAGTATGTTGGATATGTGCCGCACCGGCGCTTATGACAACCTTGCCTTGGGCCGAGGACTTTCTCCTGAGCGCCGTCGCACTTTCTTTGAAGATGCTGGCGATGGTCGTATGAAAGTGAAAGACAACGTTAAGCGAATGGTAAACTTCCGTCCTCAGAACTTGATGGAGAGCTATGCACTGTTAGGCAAATTCGACATTATCTTTTGTCGTAACGTGTTGATTTATTTCTCTCCAGATATGAAGTCAAAAGTACTTAACCAGATGGCAAATAGCCTGAATCCTGGTGGTTACTTGTTATTGGGTGCGTCTGAATCGTTAACCGGCTTAACGGATCGTTTTGAAATGGTTCGCTGTAATCCAGGCATCATCTACAAATTAAAGTAATTAGTGTCACCACTTTAAGGTGCAATATTGCTGTCCAAATTTAAAACCCAGCCAAGTGCTGTAATGCCGTTCACTTAAGAGTGAACGGCATTTTTGTTCTTAGCATACCGTTGTG
>NZ_JBFSTC010000028.1:0-52883 GCF_041466605.1 Vibrio sp. 10N.247.310.17
TTTATCGCCCAAACTGGTTAAATTTTAACAGTGACAACTACCCTGCCAGATAGGGGGTGGTGAGATCTCCCGACATAGATTGCTTAAGTTGTCGTATACGCTCAGAGATACTTCTAACTTGCTTTTCATCGTATTCACAGTAGTTTCGTAACCAATGAAACAACATCTGGTTCGCAGGATAGATCATGTCCTTAAGCCCTTTATATTGCTTAGGCATGCTATTCATATCCGCATCAAAGCACATAACTTGTTCAGTATCAGGCAAGCATCCGGAGTTCTCAGCTGTATCCTTAAAGAACCAAGTTATTTCGTTGAGATGTGACTGTAAACTTCTGTCCGAACGAGTAAAGAAGCGGTACTCGTTATTCAACCTTAAGAATTTCTTCAACATCGGGTCAAAAGTATCATCATTCATGATCATTAGATCTTCGCCAAAATACTGTACTAAGTTGGCTATACGTTCAATAAAGTCAGTGATAAATCGTTGGTGCTCACCTTTCTTCAGGTCTACGAAGGTCATTACATAGCGAGTATCCTTCTCTATAGCAAAGATAATAGGTTTACGCTGGACTCTGATCACATGTACTAACCATTCGCTGATTTCTTTGGGCGTATTGCCGTCGTTATCTTTTAGATGGTAGATATCATCTGATATCAATTTACAGGGAGTAGGATCGATTGGTGATATCTTTTCTCCTTTTCGAGTTACGGTGAAGAAATCACTAGCAGCTTTAGTACAGTTGAAAATCAGCATGGTATGTTTTTTCTAGTTGTTTAAGTTGTATCAGGTTAAAGGCTGTTTCAGTAAAAGCCAACCTGTAGATAGTACGTAAACGACCATGGAGTTATGATTTTCGTCATTAGTATATGCTGTAACCTTTGACTGTACTGATATCCAACGATAAATCTCAGTCCTTGTTATAGCAATGTAGGAGTGTTGCCGATGTTTGTTTATTGATGTTGTGGTGATGATTAGAAGTGAGATCACAACGCTAAGCCAATCGAGAATGACCGCAATATACTATTGCTAAAGACAGTATCTGAGATTTATCCCTAAGTCCTTCGATATTAACCGTCACAGTTGCTTGCTCTGAACTATGGGTGTTGGCTTAAAGTCTCTGTAATTTCTTTCAGTATATTAATGATAAAGTCAGCATAGTTTTGCCTGTTAGAATCTAATAATAGATAGCTGAGATCTTCAGATGTCAGGTTCTTAAAGTTGATTTGAGGCTCCGCGAAGATACCGATTGGCATTGAACCCCATTGGTATGAGTTTGTGAACTTTCCAGTTTTCTTCATGATATCTATGTACTCATGAGAATCAGAACCGTTTTCACAATATAAGCCGAAGTAAATACGATGATTTTGTTCTACGTAAATATATGTATCTTGGTAATCTTTTAGTTTCGCACTGACAGCAAGGTACTTAGAGTTCTTTCTGTTTTCGACATACCTATTGATTAAGCCTCTTGGGTTCTCCTGCATTGTGACAGTATCTTGATGTAATTCACCAAACTCACGTTTCACACCATCTGCAATTTTGTTCCATATATCGACTTGAATATCTGTTAGTACTTCCTGATACGCACTGAGAAGGTCAGGGACTCTAGCTAAGTTATTGTCAGTACGCAGCAATGTTTTCAATTCATCCATGTGATCTTTACTCTCAATTTTGTTGGTGATCTTACTTATGATGTCTAGATATTGAATACACGCTTCACGTAAAGGTGCGTCTCTGGCTGAAACTTCTGTACAACGGGCAATCCATTCGTAGATATGATTCTCATAACTAGCGAGAATGATATCTTCTTTAACTTTCTTAGGAAGATCTGCTGTGCTTTGCTCGCTAGGTTCATAGCCTGTTCGAGTTAAGTAGATGAGCTTGATATTCTTATATCCCTCATCTTTCATTTTTTGATAGTAGTTTGATAACTGCTTCTTTTGGTCGGAAGCGTAGATCTTGTTTTCAATTACAATTGCGGTGTCTCTACTGCGTATCAAGATGTCTATATTTTTGTATTCAATATCGACGGTAATACTTTGTCCCTGTTCGATATTTAATATGTCTTTAAAGTGTTGTAGAAATAGTTTAAGGAAGGTGTTGTGATGACTGTGGCTTCCATTAGGGTTAAGCATATCGGCTAGAAATCTTGAATGTAACCTGACTTCATCAGACTCTGAACGTAAAACCCTGAAAAGGTTGTATTCAGGTTTTTTAGTGTATTTTTCATGTAATAAGTGGACGTATTTGAAAAAGTGGTTATTCATCATATTGAAAGTTCTTCAGCTTAGGTCGTTTTTAACCGTAAAGTTAAATTGAGAAAACTTATATTAATTCATATGGTTATGATAATTATGTGAGTTGACCATGAAAAAACAGTTTTATTTTACAACCGCTACTATAAAGGCATTGAAGGGTAATTCAGCTGAGTCGAAAAGTAGTGATATTGAGTATTCGGATACTGGTGTAATTGGTTTAAAGGTGCTCGTTGGACGTACTGGAAATCGACGCTTCCACCTACGTTATGTATCACCAGTGAGCCGGAAGAAATCAAGCATCACCATTGCCAGGTGGCCAGATTTATCGGTAGAAGAAGCAAGAGCTAAAGCGCGTAAGCTCAAAGTACAAATCGCTGATGGTATTGATCCAAAGATTGAACGAGATTCTCGCTCTGCTGTTGTGATGCCTGATGTTTTCACCTTCTTCCACGAGACCTATTTGCCGTGGGCAAAGACGCGTAAAAAGTCATGGAGAGACGATGAAACACGCTTCTTGCGGTGTAAACCTATCTACAAATATCAGATGGATAGGCTTTCTACACACGCAATTATGAAGCTTCAATCCCACCTCGCCACTGAGACTTACAAAGGTAAACCTTACTCCGTAGCGACCAACAACAGGGTAATTGCGCTCGTTAAGGGATTTTGTTCTCTATCAGCTAAGGTTTTTGATCTGCCTAATCACGCTACGAAAGTTAGTTTGTTACCTGAAACGGGAGCAAGGGAGCGATTCTTAAATATTGAAGAGACGGCTTTACTGATAAAGGTTGCACGGACTTATTACTGTAAGGTGAAGGGTAATCTAATCGCCATGCTTTGGTTGAGTGGTTGTCGAATTTCTGAGTTACTTGAGAGGACTTGGACTGATGTGTCGTTTGAAGATCGTACGCTGTTTATTAAGACGACGAAGAACAAAAAGTCACATCAGATTTATCTTTCGGATTTGATGCTAGAACTACTTTCTGAACTTCGGGACTTAAAGCAGCCCGGCAATCCATATATATTCCCCAGTAGTCGAGAAGGGACGCATATCTCACCCCCTCGTAAAGCTTTGAAGTTGATATTGGATCGTGCTGGTATTAATCCTGGAGGCGTTGTATTTCACACTGCAAGACATTCAGCTTGCTCCAACCTTCTGAACCATAGTGGACTAGATGCCACATCCGTACAGCGTTTCCTTAACCACAGCGATATTTCAAGTACCTTACATTACAGGCATTTTGATCGAACAGCACTAGAACGTGGAGCTAATGCTTTGTCTGATATGGTTGAGAGAGCTAGTAAAAATCTAGCTCTACCCGAACCTAAGCCATCTGAAAATTAATATTAAATGAAATAGATAGCCCCTGAATAGTTAGTTCTATTCAGGGGCTTTTTTGTATCTGGAATTTAGATGGAGAGATTCAATGAAAGTCGTGAAAAGCCTTATTGATGCTGAACAGTTGGAGTTGCCCTTACCGATTAAAGAGCAATTGATGTATCAGCTATTGCTTCCTTGGTCTGGTGATCGTGATGAGGCTGAGAAATTTTGGGAGGAAGTTTCCACCTGCCTGATCTTGATTGAGCGAGGTGATACCGACCAAGACTTAGCTGACGTTAATGAAGATACCGAGGTCATTCTGTCATATGCGATAGAAAACCCTGAGTTTGTCATTTTGCTACCAGATGAGACTGAATCCTATGTCTTTGCATGCTGTGTCCATGCTGACGATGGGAGTGGCAGTTTTGTTATGGGTTCCACGAGTAACGCTACCCAAGCGATTAAAACGTTAATTGAACTGGCTGAATAAGGAGAAATTTGTATGAGCCAAAAGGTTGAAAAGGATAACGATGTTGATTTGTTCACCATTGTTAAAGAAGGTCAGAGTCCAAAGCTCAGTCCTAAATCTGAGAGCTTTCTAGAGTACCAGATTGCCTATAAAGAAGTTGATCAGGAATTCTATATACGTGTTTCTAAAAACTCGTCGTCAGGGTTGTTCTCGAACAGCTGGGTGCGTCTTGAAGCTATCTTTACACTGCTCGATGATCAAGTAGGTAAAACCCTCAAGTCGACAGCGTTGAAGCCAATAATAACAGGTGGAAGTAGTAATTCGTGTGGATTCTTAGCGGCTATCCTGCGAACTATCTCGATCCTCGATCCTCGATCCTGTACCCGATAATGTGTTCTTACATCAGGTGTCTGGACGCTATGAAGTGGTGAAGACTGAGCTTCGAGCACTAGCCTCTAACCCTGACTAATCTTTCATACCTAGCCTCGTCCTGAGGCGGTTTACTTAATTATTACAACGAGAATTTATTATGAACTTAACTCTTCAATTTGATGTTGAGCGATTTTTGCTACCGATTAGCATAGACCTTCCAAATGCTTTAAACCGTATTTGTAACGAGTCGGGAAAGGTGTCGTCCTCAACTCAAGCTGTAACCGTCAACTTTCGAGAGCGTGCTTACTGTCCTGAAAATGGAGGATACCACCCTGTCGAGGTTCGTATCACTAGGCTTAATGACCAATGGGTTTTCGATTACATCACTGACTTTAGTTACTGTGGATTGATGCCTGAACTTGAGAAAGAAATCGACTTTGATTTTGGTCATAGTGTGGCTTACATCCGATACATGGGTGAAGTTCCAATTATCGAATCCAGTGTCGCTGAGTTCTATTCGATGTGGGAGAGTAATTTTCTGTCGTATTTATCGATGGACTGCTTCGATGAAATTAAGGTAATGGCGGAAGAGGCATAGCGCTTATTAGTGGTGTGATGAACAGGAACTTGACCGGAGCGAGTAAAGGAAAAATGCTCTGTGGTTTTGTCCTGTTCATCAATTCATGCAGATGAATGTGTGATGTGGTATTAGCTCTTAATTGATAAACCTAACACAAGGATTGTACATCCGTTGTACCGTGTTGGAACGTTTATGTACTGATGGAAACTCCCATTGCGTCGGTGGCAATGGGAGGGAATTTGGTGGTGCTAATTTGAAAAGTGTTATCTAGCGGATAATGATTTGGTGAGATCTTATCGGAGCCTCAGCTATAAAATTACTGATAAATATGTTATTAATAGTACCCAGCCCGGTGGCAGGTTATTATTCTGTTTAGTTACGTTTGGCGAAAAACAGCATCGTTTTGAGTCTTCCCTTAGCTGGTATCGGTTCGAAGTTTGGTAAAACACCCCAGTTCCTATATCTAACATCGAAAGCTTAAAAAAGCGTTGCATAGTGGTTTCTTTATGGCATGGAGCGACTACAACAGAGAACAGAAACAACATTATGTCTTGGTGGTTGCATTTCATCTCAACGAACCATCAACAAACCCAACGACGTACTTCAATTCGCTCAGTGTCTTCTACTTGGTTGAGTCCAGATACGCTTGGAGCTCTTGCTTCAACAAGTAACGTATCCAATCAGGTGAGAGCACCTCTGCATGAGGTAGCCACGTTTTAAGTTGGCGTATTAACTCTGGAATGTTCTTGGTTTGGTGACTAATGAACACATCCCCCGAATCTAGTTCTTTCAACACTCTGAACTTATCGGCATTACCTTCATTTAAGAATGCTTCTACCCCCTTAACGCTCATCTGTATAACCACTTCAACGGGATTGAGTCGTTCATCTTCATATCCACAACCTGTCAGCTTCTGCTCAACGCTAGAGTCAGGAGAGTATTTATCCTCGTAACGCTCTAACTCACGAATCTTAGCCACTCTGAGAGACTCTAGGCGGTTTCTCTGTGTACCAGCTACGTACCAGTAGCCGGAGTCATTCACTAATCTGTAGCTGTGGAACTCCTCGTAGGTTTTCCCTTCATGGCTAAAGCTAATCACGTTTCGTCGCTGTATCGATTCGATAAGTTTCTCGAACACCGAAGCACATTCACTAATGTCCTCTACTTGTGGGTTCTTGAAGAGAAAGGGCGGTGTGGTTTTGTTGTTCAATACACCATTACTTAGATAGTGCTTACCCGAAAACAAAGTATCGAACCCCATGTTTTACAGCAGGAGAGATAGCTCGTTATTGGTCTGTCTGCCCAAGAACTTAGGGTCTAACGAGTAACAAGCACCGTCACGTTGTATCGGTAAGTAGTTTAACCGTTCATTGAAGTCACGATTTAACGTCCTTCTTGCAACTCCAAATTCACGACTTAAATCTTCTAGATGCAATTTCTCACCCGTATTCAAACGGGTAAGGATGATGCCAAGTCGTTTCGCTAGTTTGTCATGCTCTTTCATTCTACGCATTGTAGATAGGTCGCTCGTCAGGTGGTGTCGTGGTCGGAAAGAACCTGATTATTTCTAGCGAATTTTCATAAGGTTACTGATATTGCTATAGCTTTCATTAGTTATCTCAAGGTATGCCTTACAAGGCATTCATCAATCATTTCAATATTTCTACACCTGAGCGACACACCCTGTCGTTCACCCTCTTTAAACTAATCATCAATCACGTTAACGCCGTCTCTTATAAGCGGCGTCATTACGTATTTAAGGAAAACAAAAATGAAAACATCAATCATCCTGCTATGTCTAACTTCACTATTCGCATCTTCAGTATTTGCAGGTGGGACGTTCGGCGGTAATCCGGGCGATATATCTAAAATGAAAGAACTGCTAGAGCCACAATGGAATGGTAAAGCAGGTATTCAGAACACATCATCTTACGGTGTCATCGTGCAATGGAAAGCGGATGTCTGCGGAACCATGAACGGTCATGTCACTGATACGGCGAAATGCGGCCCTGATACCCCGAAAGGTAAAGCACAATAAGTTTTGTTGCGGAGCTTGGCTCTCGATATCTCAGTTTCGAAATTGGAACTCTCTAGGTTGAGATATCAATGAGCTCCGCAACACCCAATAAAGCCAACAAGAAGGAGCCTTTACATGGCGATTAAATCAATAACAACATTAGTTACAACCTGTCCTGCATGTGGTGAGCTTGCATATGATGATGGTAGCTGTCAGGTGTTTGGTCACTCTCACTAAAGCTGTATTGGTAAAAATCTAAGGGGTCATGTTCTTCATTGAGCATGGCCTTTTTTCATATCTATAGGAAAGGAGAATCATGATGAAAGCGTATGATCGAATCATGCCTCAACAACGATGGTTTAAGCCTAGCGTTTCAACTGGATTGAAGGGAGCACATTACGGGACGTCACTCGGAGCTAGGTTTGGTCCTCAAGGCGTTGTCCTCGGTGGGGCTTTGGGTTTTGTCGGTGGAGCTTTAATCGGTGGTGTTTTGGATGAGCTAGACGTTCTTTAATGATTGAAGAAGTGGGGGTATCTCTGCTTCTTTTTTCTTACGTTGATGATTCAGAGTTCGTATTGACGACGGCTTCGATAGGTCGAGTTTAGCTGACATTAGAGATAAATTTCACAACCAGTGTTAGCAATGTAGAAGTGTTGCTGATGTTCGTTTCTTTAACTAGTCACGATGATTCACTTTTTCATTGTTGTGCTCATTCTGTTCTAAATTCAGCACTGTCCCATTGCACTAAAAACAATGTTTGAAATTTAGTGTAGTAGGGTTGGGTTTTGTTGCTTCTAAGTAGTACAGCTTTACTTTGTTCAGACATATCCAGTCTATAAGAAGAGATTTGTTGGTCAACATTTGTTCGATCAAACAAGAAAGAAAAAATTATTTTAACAAGTGGCATCTTGATTATTCATTCAGAAAGACTTCGTATGTTTTTTGTTCGAAGAAGTTTTACGCCAAGAAGAGGGCGCAAACCGTCGTGATTAAAATTTGCTTATTCACTTTCTTGGTTTTTTTAGTCATCGTTGATGTTTTTGGTTGTTTTAAATCAAATGGTTATATCTTGTTGTGGTGTTGATTATATATTTTTGAAGGGTATGCTAAACGTTCTTTAAACACCCGAGAGGACTACAAAATGGCTCGTAAGACACAGAAAAAAGGTTTCATCCAGACACTAGATGGCAACACACTAGCTATGAAACTAATTGCCTCAATTATTCGATTAGAAGACTTAATTATTTTTCTCGAAGGTAAAGGACGACAAGTTTCCTACGCAAAGCTTTCAGATAAAGAGGGTAGAACTGTTGCCGATGCTGATGCTTGTACTGATGAGGTGATCAACTCAGATAGCTTTATCAACCTAGGCAAAGGTAATCACGTTCGTTGTTCTACTATCGAGGCGGTCGAGACCTGTAATGGTCGAGATCATAAAGGCATTCTGATTCGTGGTGAGGGTGATGCGATATTGAGCTTCCTGCCTATCTCCCAATTAGAAGCCCGTGAGAAGGTCGCTGACGCGTTACATGGTGCGCTGGTTTCTTATGAAGCTGGTAAGTTTGTACAACCTGATCTAACTAAAATCCTATTCACTCACTAATCGTACGAAGGTAAATGATATGAACACTCTAAAACTGAAAGACTTAATCGAAATGATCAAAAAATGTGGTCAAGATTGTCCGCAGGGTAACCGCAGAACAATGGGAGGACTACTCGCTCACTGTATCGAGAGTTGCGAAGATGAACATGGAACAATGCAGCAATCTGCTTATTTAATGAAGTATGTGCGTACCTGTATGAATAACAACGTTGAAAAGAAAGGTGTCGATAGCATTGGCTATTTGCAACTAATCAAGTTTGTTAAGTCATGGGCTCGCACAGCGAAGTTTTAGTAAGAATAATATCGCTGTAATACGGTCTAGCAAACCACTGCCTTCGTGCGCACCATTCTATACCAGCCTTTTCTAAACTAGTCTCATCTCCGAGCGCCTCTTTATTACCAATCTTTCTATATCCGGTAACCGACGAAGTGTGTCCGGTCATGGATGTACTTCGTCTTTTTTATTTTAACGAATGGATAAATAAAGATGAAAACGTTAGAAACAGCCCCAAAAACAACATATCAATTGATGCGCGAAACTGAGCACGAATTAGAAGACTTCCTGCAGTCCACATTCTTCGATACCAAATCATTGCTTTTGGATGATCAAGTTAGCAAGTTCGAAGCTGAGCTGCGAGGACGTGAGGAAGCTAAAAAGGAAATAGATAAACGTATTAATCGATACTTAGAGGGGATTAAATCTGCTCCATGGGCGGCAATGCGTGGTAAGGGTAAAGCTATCCATATATCGATAGACTCTGAGTGGGTCTTTAACCATGAGACGGGTAAGAACGATATTCTTTGCTACTCCTACAGTGTTCGCATTGGTGATAAGTCGTTTAGCGGCGTGAAACATACCGACATGGCGAAACTGATTAAGCAATGTCGTGATCAAGGTCTGTCGAAAGAAGATGAAATGGATAAGCGTAATCAGCTTACCAAGAAAGGTTACAAGATCGGCTTTGACAAATTCATCCAAGAATTACTGATAAAAGCTAAAGCACGTGGTTTCATCGAAGAATGGCCTGAGCAGACTTTTATCTATGCTCATTTTCTTCGTGCCGATATTGCTTCTTTCGAGGAGTTTTGGAACATCGGTAAAAATAACAAGAACCATAAAAACTCGCTAACAGTCGTTCAAGGTACAGTAACCTCTGGTCGCGGTGCTTACGGTATCGCTCTGGACTCCATCGGGCGCAGTAAATACAAAATAGAAAACACCAAGTTCTACTCTTCATCGAACAACGCTTTTGAAACTAAGCTTCGCTTCATCGATACAACTTTGTTGAGTAGCAAGGCATCACTTGAGGAGCTAGGATTGCAGTGCGGTTTCCCCAAAATGACGCTACCAGACAACATGATAGAGCGAATGGATGACCTGTATTGTAAGGATACTAGTCTGTTTAATCGGTATGCGGTTCGCGATGCGGATATTGCCTTGGAATATGGTTTACGGATGCAGAAGTTCGCATTGGTTGACCTTCGTGAAGATATTGGTCTGGAGCTGAATAGCTTGCCTTCGACATTAGGCAATCTTGGTGTGTCGTTGTTCCGACATACGTGTGGTAGTACAGCCGCAATGCATGACTTTTTAGGATATGAGACTCGTAAAAAGCAGTATTATCATGCAAAAAGTAATGCTATTCGCAACACATACGATATATCGAAAACGGTTAGTCGAGAGTACACCGATAACCTTGCAGTTTCAGCCTTGTTTGGTGGTTGTAATTTCGGAGCTTACTTTGGGGTATCTGAAAAAGGTGACTATTTTGATTATGATTTGAGTGGTGCGTACACGACCAGCTTAGTAAATTCCAAAAAAGCCGATTACCCTAATACCTTCGAATCTAAGAATATTGAAGACTATCTAGGTGATACCATGGGCTTTGCGTATGTTCGCTTTAAACACCCAGACGGTATCCGATTTCCTGTCATGCCTTGTCGAACCGATCTTCGTGGCATCTATTATCCGATGGAAGGGGAAACTTATGTAACGTCGCCAGAGCTTCAACTTGCACATGATATTGGGTGTGAAATTGAGATTTTGCATGGAATGGTAATCCCTTGGGTTGAAGGTTCTACATCTATGTATAAGGACTTCACTACTATCATTCGTAAGCAACGTTCCAAGTACAAGAAAGAAGGGAATGAGCTGTACAGCGGGCTATGGAAGTTGGTAGGTAACTCACTTTATGGAAAAACTTTACAAGGTTGTAACAATTCTAAAGGGTTCGATCTTGCTACAGGATTGAGTAAGAACATCCCATATTCACCTGTAACCAATGCACATTACGGAGCCTATTGTACGTCTTATGTTCGCGCTACGATGCTTGAGGTTATAGGCAAGCTTTGTGAGCGTTACGGAGATGACATTAAAATAATCTCAGCCACAACAGACGGCTGGCTTTGCAATGCTACAGAAGAGCAATTAGAGCAATGCCTAGATGGTCCACTAGCACAACGATTCCAGAAAATCTGTACCGAAGTCAGTGGCGAAGACATGATGCAACTAAAGCACCATGCTAAACAGATTATCTCTATGAAGACTCGTGGACAATTGACTGCTGAATTGGGTGATACAAAACCGGTATGTGCTAAAGCAGGGATAAAAGCACCGAAAGGCGTAGATGAAAATGAGTGGATGGTCGAGTTGTTCTTAGATCGTTATCCCGGTCAGAAGGTTGCACGTAAACACTTAGCATCAGCACGTGACCAATGGCTAAAAGAGCTCGACCTTATTTCTATCAATACTGAACAGACACTTAACCTCGAATATGACTTCAAGCGTCGTCCTGTAAATCCTCGTATGGTGGAAGTTCGCCACCCTAAAAGCGGTGAAATGGTAGAGCATTTATCGTTCGATACGGTTCCATGGAATACCGTTGATGAAGGTTTAGATGCTCGTACTTACTTCGACGAGTGGCGTGTAAACAACTGCCTAAAAACGATGGAAGATTGGGACAATTGGATGGACTTCTATAAGGTTCGTAGTTATCTCAAGGGAACTGGTGTTAAATACCTAGAAGATGGCTCAGAGGGCATTTTCAATGTACAGATGTTACGAGCTATCACTCAGGGTAAATGGGGTCTGCCAGAGGCTCCAAAACGCGCTCCACGAGGTCATTACGATAAGATGGTCGCTATGTTTGAAGCTGACGGTATTGAAGGTATCACTAAACAAGATTTAGCGAATTCGAAGGGACGTAAGCTACTGGAATCTAAACTACCTGTAACGCCACGTATGCTGCCACTCCTATCATGGTTAGTGCGTAAGTACCTAATGGTCGATATGACATTGATTTTCCATCCTGACGAGGTTGAGGAAGCAGTATTGATGCTGGAAGACTACAACCGAGAACATACTGAAAAACTAGTAGCGTAGTATCACAGAACACTTACAAAGCCAGATTCCGAAAGGGGTCTGGCTTTCTATTTCAGAACTAGTGGTAGCAGTGAGTGGAACGATTGCTGTCATTCTCTGGTGATATTTCGATGCTTTAGCCGTTTTGATTAGACTAGTGATACCGTTGTAATAACGACAGCAATATACATTGCTAAAGACTTAGTCTGAAATTTAGCTATAAGCTTATGTTTTTGATTAATAATATTAGATATTACATTTATGATCTGATATTGAAAATCTTAAGTAGTTCGTTTTTTATCGCCCTCATTTGATGCGCTGAAAGAGTATTTGGTTTATCGATAAAGTGGTAACCAGTTGACCAAGAACCACTTTCCTCTGCATGCAGAGTTTCGTAATGTTTGTAGATATCGCTTGAATAAGCTTCAAAAACATAGACACCAAATTTGGTCAGATCGTTAATGTCTTTTAAGCATTCCTCTTGATGTTCGCGATCCTTTCTTAATCCTTTGAACGATAAATCCAAATCGGCTTTCGATAACCATTGGTCAAGGCTGTAGTAATAGAAGTCAAAGTTGAAGTCTTGAGATATGCCAACGAGTAAACAAGCAACCAACGTTTTTTGATTCCCTTCTAACTTGTTTAAGAAACGAATGATGTTTCGAAGCGATGTATTAACATGATGTGTTGGGTTAGTTGGAGTTATGATCAGATCTATCTCGTACTTGCATATGTTTAAGTGCTCTTGATTTTTCTCTAGGTCGAAGAAGATAAAATCGTAATTCTTCTTTATTTGGCCTATAGACACATCTGCGTAAGGTCTGTTGTCCCAATCAATATCTTCAATAGCTAAGATCTTTGGGAAGGCTGTATTGGTAGCGATGAACCGCTTCTCTGCAAGTACAAGTTGTCCTGTTCGGTCGGTAACTATTAATACTTCATAGCCTTCTTGCGTAAGTAGTAGTGCCATATCTCTAGTTAATGTTGAACGCCCAATCCCACCAGGCCCACCTGCAAAACTGATGGTTTTTCCTAGTCGATAGGTATTCCCAAAGGCTGGTGGAAACGACAAGCCTGTTTTTAGACAGAATAACTCTAAAGTGGCATCTGGAATTCTAATATAGGTTGATGATGATTCTGACTCTTCGAATTTCTGCCATTGTCGCAATGATAGATGAACACTTGCTGCTGCTTGCTTCTGAGTTATCCCTACTTTTTGTCTTAATGCTTTGACTTGCTCTGGTGTGATTTGAATTGTCTTTCTAGCCATTTTTACGTCTTTTTGTTCGTAATTATGTATCTATTGTGAATCATAGTGCGCGTATTGACCACTATCCTGTAGAAAATGACGTCTGCCATTTTGGGAACAAACACTGAAAATAGAGCTCGGAGATTTAGTTTGTGTTTTGGAGTTGAAGATGTATAAGAAGTTATTGAAAAGGTTAATGGGTAAGATTGTTAGTAGGTTGGTGTGGGAAGTAATCAGTGAAGTGTTTTTCAGTTAGTTCGTGATGCTTGACAAATACAATCCTAATCATACTGAAAAACTGTTGTTTACTATATTGCAATACTTTCAAAGCCATGTTCTGTAAGGGTTCTGACTTTATACTTTAGAACTAGTGATAGCAATGTAGTGGAGCGGTTGGTGTTTAGGAGATAATTTACTCCTCTGAATACAGAAAACCACTGTAAGCACGTGACATGTAAGGGGGGAACTTCAATAGTAAGCGTGTTGTAAATGATGCGTAGAAACTTAAGTTAATCAATATAAACTTAAACTTTGAATAGTTTCTAATGTCTTAACCATAGTTGGTTGATTTTTGTCAAGTTCACATTATAATTAGGCGCCTCGAAAAATTGACACAGGCGTCAATTCGGGCGAATATGAAACTGTAAGGATGCTTACATTTCAGCCACTAAGGCTAAGGGGGTCGTATGTCATACAGTCCAATTACAGTTGCAAAGTTATTTACGTTATTTGCTAATGCAGATGGCGGAAAAATGCTTACACATATGCAATTACAAAAATTGACTTACATTGCCCACGGTTACAAGCTAGCTACCACCCAAGGGCAGCAGCCACTGATTTCTGATGATGTGAACGCTTGGAAGTTTGGTCCCGTTATCCCTAGCTTGTATCAAGAGCTAAAAAGCTACGGCAATGGAAAAGTTATCCCGTTGTTTTTCACTAGTAATGATTTACCTATATCTCCAAACGATCAGGCTTTAATTAAAGCTATCTATGATGCGTATGGTAATAAGGATGGTGTGGAATTGTCTGATTTAACGCATAGGCAAGGTACACCGTGGGATCAAGTTTGGCATGGTGCTAATGGGCGACATTATCACGGTGCAGTTATCCCTGACTCTCTTATTTGCCAGTATTACACGGAGTTTCTTAGATGCGGTCAAGCAGCCGGTTTGTAAAAGAGAATAGAATACAGGTATAATCCCTTCTTATCGTTATGGTTAAGAAGGGATTTTTCATTTTGGCTAAGAGTAAATTCTTTTCAACGTTATTTGGTGATGATACCAAGAGCGAGCCTAATCCCATAGATCCTAGCGTGAACTTTACTTCATCGGTTCTTTCCTCATCATTAGATGCTCTTATTTCAAGTGCAGCAGCTGCTGAAACTAAATCTAAGAAAAAAGCTGATAAGGCTGAAAAGGAGCAACATCAACCAGAAACTGTTTTGGCAGAGGAAGAGCAGAAGGCCTTTGAGAATGTAGTTATTGGTGATGAGGCAATGCGACAGGCTGAAACAGCGTGTAAGCGTGAAGAGGCTAACCACTTAAAGGCTAGAAGAGAATCCGTTGAGACAGACAATCAAATAAAAAAATGGATTGCTGAGAAGACTTTCAATTTTATGGCTTATTGGTGTAGTTTTGTTGCTCTGATGGTTTGGATGTACTTTGGCACTAAGCAAGGGCAGGTAGAAAAAGAAGTAATAATTGCTTTACTTGGAACAACTACTATCAGTGTTGTTGGACTGGTTGGTTTTATTGTTAAAGGGCTTTTCGGGGTGAAAGAGGAGAAAGCCCCAGTGAAGAGTGAAAAGCCTAAATAATAGTTAATATGGGTTTGTTTCTTCACCCTTGTATCTCAGGTATTGCTGACACTTTCATCGGTAATGTGTCTTAGATAGGATCAATTCAATCAGTTATGCGATACCTATCACTATATGCAACTTGGATTTTGGTCATTATTTGGCTTCCATAACTTCATCAAGCTCGGAAGAGAATAAAGGTGTCTGTATATAGCGTCAGTTACGATTTAAATTCACCCGGTCAGAAATATGAAAAGCTACACGCCACACTAAAGAACTTTGCAAAGTGGTACCATCTCATGGACTCAACGTGGCTAATTTCAACAAATTCCAATGCCGTCGATATTCGAGACAAGCTAAGTGCACATCTTGATACTACAGATAAGCTTATTGTTTCAAAGGTCGATGAGTACTCAGGATGGTTAACTGATGATGAATGGAAGTGGCTAGCTGAAAATACCTAATTTTTGTATTTATCGGGTTAACTTTGCATCTTGTGTAAGTAAAGATTAATGAATTTGTGGTGACGTTAAATTTTATCTATTAGCTTGCGAAGTTCCCATATGACACATGCCAACATAGTCAGGTCAGTCGTTTGATTATGTCTTTAATGCAGCGAAATTACGTGTTCCAAATCCGCGTGTTGGGAGTTCGAATCTCTCCACCCCTGCCATATTTAAGGCTCTAGCAGAAATGCTAGAGCCTTTTTGTTTTATGAATCTTATAATACACCATTAGCAGAGCAGCGGATTCCCCGACTTACCAAAACAGCGCGTGTTGGGAGTCTAAACCTCTACTCCTGCCATATTTGAAGCCTCAGCAGAAATGCTGGGGATTTTTTATACCTGTTACTTTTTACACCAGTCCGACCGAGTATTTTGAATGCCGGCTCAGTCCATGCTGCCAAATTTAAGGCTCCAGACTACGCGTCCCAGCAGAAATGTTGTAGCTTCTACTTATTAATGGTTTCACTTAATTCTTCTAGTTTGGATATGTTGATATTCGAACCTTCACGCTTCCGTAGTAGTTCGAAGATCTAGTCGAACAGGAAGGTCTTTTGGTTTTCTATATGTGGGATATTTAAGCTGTCACTTCTTGCCTTGGATGATATTTGACCATAGAAGGGTAAGTGCTTACTTATCCCTGCCTCTTTTATAAACAATCAACAGCACAATCCCCACTTCTTTATGAGAATTATTCTCAATATTTTGTTACATTTTGGTCGTTATTACTAAAAGGCAACAAATATGGATATCTCCCGTCGTAAGTTTATTCAATCATCTCTCGCTATATCAGCACTCACTGTTCTACCCGCTTGCTCAATTAACCGGTCAGTTGATGAGCAAGGTAAGTATGTTTATGACTTAACTGCTGAACCTTCAACAGCTGAGTTAGTCGCGGGATTTGATACCAATGTCTTAGCCTTTGATGGGCAGATCCCAGCTCCGACGATTCGATGTCGACAGGGTGAAAAGGTCACAATTCGTTTTACGAATAAGCTATCAGAGCCGACGACTATCCATTGGCATGGCTTAAGAATCCCTATCGAAATGGACGGTGTTCCCTTCTTAAGTCAGCCACCGATTATGCCAGGTGAAACATTCATTTATGAGTTTACGCCGCCAGATGCTGGCACATTTTGGTATCACCCACATATGAATAGCGTTAAACAACTTGGTATGGGTTTAGTTGGCCTAATTATCGTAGAAGAAAGCACTCCCGTGCTGTTTGACGAAGAACACGCATTGATGCTTAAACATTGGCATATCGACAAGCAGGGTCAATGGAAAGACTTAATGATTCCTCGACTCAGTGCTCGTATGGGCACTCCTGGTGAGTGGAGTAGTGTTAATGGAGTTCATGAACCCGTATATCAGTTGAAGCAGTATGCCGCGACTAGACTGCGTATTGCTAATGTCGATAATACGATCACTTATCCTATTGCTATCGAAGGGGCTGAGGCTTGGGTGATTGCCATCGATGGTAACCCTGTGAAAACGCCTTACAAACTGACTCAACATAAAATTGGTCCAGGGATGCGTGTTGATATCGGACTGATCGCTCCTAAAGCTGGTGAGCGAGTTAACGTTCTCCAAATGAAGGGGCGTTTCCCTCTTTCTTTGTGTGAACTTGAAGTCGTAGATTCAGCATTTTCTCAAGAGCGAGTGTTACCATTATTACCATTGAATCCAGTACCTAACCTAGATCTTGCTAATGCTGAAGAGATCGATTTCGTGTTCGAGTGGGAGGGTGCGGTTTCACCTGTATCTGAAGATGGTAAATCGATGCCTAAATTTTGGCTTACTAATAAACGAGCGTGGGAGGGGATGAGCAAAGACAATATCCCTGAGCCGTTGGCGACTTTAGAGCTAGGTAAGACTTACATATTCGATCTTAAGAACGTCACTCAATATCATCACCCGATTCATATTCATGGTCATACATTCACTGTATTGGAACTTGATGGTAAAAAAATTGAAGAACCTTTCCATACCGATACTGTGTTACTTGGAAAGAATGGTCGAGCTAAAGCTGCATTTGTTGCCGACAACCCAGGACGTTGGATGTATCACTGTCATGTTATAGAACACATGAAAACGGGTTTAATGGGATATATCGAAGTTAAGTGACACCTGTAACGTTTAATATTTGCGCATGCATTCTTAGTTTCTACCCTCGCTTTTATCGGCGTTAAAGCTAGAATATAGGGATTATTGTTTGGGAGGATTCATGGGTCAGTTATCTATTTTAGGTTTTATTGCCATTGGTGGCGCATTTGGTGCTTGTTCGCGCTATTTGATTTCAGAGTTATGTGTGGTGATGCTAGGGCGTGGTTTTCCTTATGGTACGCTAACTGTTAACGTGATTGGCTCTTTAATTATGGGCTTACTCATCGCAGCGTTTGAGAATGAGATGGTTGCGACAGAACCATGGAGACAAATTATCGGTCTTGGTTTCCTTGGAGCACTGACTACATTTTCTACATTTTCGATGGATAACGTGCTTCTTATGCAGCAGGGTGCTTTCTTTAAGATGGGACTCAATGTGTTACTCAACGTGGTTCTCAGCATCTCAGCAGCATGGATCGGCTTCCAACTTTTGATAAAGTCTTAAAACTTTCTTACGATTTGTTAACAACTCGGCTTGGTTTATCCAAGCCGTTTTTATATACTCGATCGAACTTGTCGGAGTGCCATATGGCTGAGACCGTTAACTCGGGATCCGTTGAACCTGATCAGGCTAATACCTGCGAAGGGAACAAGAGTAGATATCTAACTAGAATCCCTCTAGAGATCTATCTCCAGATCACAACTGTATTTCTTACCGTGATCCCTCTTGTAGCATCTAATCCGTCAAGCATTTTTATCCCTATAAATAATGGCTAAAAGCCAAGGAAAAATGCTATGTCGAGTCGTAAACAAGCAAGACTGGAAGCGAAGAATTTCATCGATTCTTTATCCGTACAACCTTATCCAAATTCAAAAAAAGCTTATATCCAAGGATCTCGAGAAGATATTCAAGTCCCTGTACGAGAAATATCACTCGCTGATAGCCTTGTCGGTGGTAGCAAAAAAGAGCCTGTATTCGAACCTAATGTACCCATTCAAGTTTACGATACCTCAGGTGTTTATACTGACCCGACACATCAAATAGACCTGTATAGTGGCCTTCCTAAGTTGCGTGAGCAATGGATTGATGAGCGTGGTGATACGGAACTGTTAGACGATGTAAGCTCTGTTTACACTAAAGAACGTTTAGAAGATGAAACTCTAGACGACCTTCGTTACGGCAACCTACCTAGAATTCGTCGCGCGACTGGCGATCAATGTGTTACTCAGCTGCACTATGCTCGTCAGGGGATTATCACTCCTGAGATGGAGTACATTGCTATACGTGAGAACATGGGACGTCAGAAGTTTGCTGATGAGCAGCTTAACCACCAACATCCTGGCCATAACTTTGGCGCAAACCTGCCGAAAGAAATTACTCCTGAGTTCGTGCGTAAAGAGGTTGCTGAAGGTCGAGCTATTATCCCTTCAAACATCAACCACCCAGAATCAGAACCGATGATTATTGGTCGTAACTTCTTAGTGAAGGTGAACGCTAATATCGGTAACTCTTCAGTAAGCTCTTCGATTGAAGAAGAAGTTGAGAAGTTAGTATGGTCAACTCGCTGGGGTGGCGATACCGTAATGGACCTTTCTACCGGCCGTAATATTCACGAGACTCGCGAATGGATCTTACGTAACAGCCCTGTACCAATCGGTACGGTTCCTATGTATCAAGCTCTTGAAAAAGTGAATGGCGTTGCGGAAGACCTTAACTGGGAAGTGATGCGCGATACTTTGATTGAACAAGCAGAGCAGGGTGTTGATTACTTCACTATCCACGCAGGTTTGTTGCTTCGCTACGTTCCGATGACGGCCAAACGAGTGACCGGCATTGTTTCTCGTGGTGGTTCTATTATCGCGAAATGGTGTCTTGCACATCACCAAGAGAGCTTCCTATATACACACTTCCGCGAGATCTGTGAGATCTGTGCGAAGTATGATGTGGCCCTGTCATTAGGTGATGGCTTGCGTCCAGGCTCTATTGCAGATGCCAATGATGAGGCTCAATTCTCGGAGTTACGTACTCTAGGTGAGTTGACTAAAGTCGCTTGGGAATACGACGTTCAGGTGATCATTGAAGGCCCAGGTCATGTGCCAATGCACCTAATCAAAGAGAATATGGATGAGCAGTTAGAACACTGCCATGAAGCGCCTTTCTATACGTTAGGTCCACTGACGACAGATATTGCTCCTGGTTACGACCATATTACCTCTGGTATTGGCGCGGCCATGATTGGTTGGTACGGCTGTGCGATGCTCTGTTATGTAACCCCTAAAGAGCATCTCGGCTTACCAAACAAAGAAGATGTGAAGACCGGCCTGATTACTTACAAGCTAGCTGCACACGCTGCTGACCTTGCGAAAGGGCACCCAGGCGCACAAATCCGAGATAATGCATTATCTAAAGCACGTTTTGAATTCCGTTGGGAAGACCAATTTAATCTAGCTTTAGACCCTGAAACAGCACGTTCTTTCCATGATGAAACTCTGCCACAAGAATCCGGTAAGGTTGCTCACTTCTGCTCAATGTGTGGACCTAAATTCTGCTCGATGAAGATCTCTCAGGAAGTCCGAGAGTATGCGAAAGACACCGAACAAGTGGCCGCGGATCAGGCTATCGAGATTAAGATGCTAGATAATCCGCTGGAAGGGATGCGTCAGAAATCACAAGAGTTCCGTGATACTGGCTCTGAACTTTACCACCCTGCAGTAGGTGCAAAAGAAGCTCAATTAGAGGAATAATGACAGTGAAGATACTCATCCCATCTCAAAATATTGAGTTAACGGGAGAGGTGCAGAACTGTCTATTGGTTGCTAAGCGACAAGGCTTGGCAACCGATGCAGTTGAGTTGGGTGTAAGCCCAACTCAATACTTCTCTATCGTTGACACTCAGCAGGCGTTATCTATTGGCTTTGCTCATGATGTTGATTCATTGGCGGAGTGTCAGCTAGCGAAACTGAACCACGTTGTTGATTACAGTAGTTCAGTCGCGCTAACTGACGTTTGTGATGCCTTTATACAAACTCCGAATACCATCTATGTCGGTGTCTCAGATGATTCAACTGTACTGGATATCTGGTCACACCGGGATGCTAATCGTGCTATCAAGAGTGAAACTACAGCTCATCAGGAGTTAGATAATCGCGGCCACTTTGCTTGGTTACTTACTTTGTTGGCTCTGGAATTCCCATTAGAGGACTCATTAGTTTTAGCTCGCGCATCGTCTAATGTTTCACGTGGAACATGGCCAGCACATTACCAAAACTTTCCAATTCCAGTTTTGGAAAATGAGCGACTGGATATTAGTGTTGGTTGGGCGCACCAAGGAACATCACTTTCGTTCCCTGAATTGAGCAAGAGTAGCCTAGGGCTATATCCTGTGGTTGATGATGTTGAGTGGATCGAAAGGTTGCTCAAGCTCGGAATCAACACTGTTCAACTACGTATTAAAAACCCTCAGCAAGTAGACTTAGAACAACAAGTTGCGCGATCAATCGAGCTTGGTCGAGAGCATAACGCTCAGGTTTTTATCAATGATTATTGGCAGCTTGCACTCAAGTATGACGCGTTTGGTGTTCATTTGGGGCAAGAGGATATTGAAGAATCAAACCTCTCACAGTTGAGCCAAGCAGGTATTAAGATCGGTCTCTCGACTCATGGCTATTACGAGTTGCTACGCATTGTTCAAATCAACCCTAGCTATATTGCGCTGGGACACATCTTCCCAACAACAACTAAACAGATGCCATCGAAACCTCAGGGTTTAATTCGTTTATCTCTGTATCAACAGCTGATTGATACTATCCCATACACAGAACAACTCATCGGTTATCCGACGGTTGCTATTGGCGGTATTGATCAATCGACAGCTGAGCAGGTGTGGGAGTGTGGGGTATCGAGCTTGGCGGTGGTACGTGCGATTACATTGGCGGAAGACCCACATAAAGTGATCGAATTTTTCGAAAAACTGATGGCACCTAAATCTCCAACTCTTAAGGAAGAGGTTATGCAGGAGCCTAGCTATGCTGAGTGACTTTGAATTCATTCGTTATCAACGACAAATTGCGTTACCTGAAGTGGGTGAGCAAGGGCAACGCAACCTACTAAATAGTCATGTGTTGATCATCGGTTGTGGTGGCTTAGGTAATGCTGCGGCTCTTTACCTGGCTGCTTCTGGTGTTGGAAAGATCGTGCTGGTCGATGATGATTGTGTCGATTCATCGAACCTGCAACGACAGGTCGCGTTCAGGGAAAATCAGTTAGGTTCGCCTAAGGTTGAAGCGTTGAAGCAACAATTGAGTGAGCTCAATGGTCGCAGCCAAGTAAGAACCATCAATCAAAGAATGAGTGAAAGTCAGCTTGAGCTTGAAGTGATGCTAGCTGACTTAGTGTTGGATTGTACTGACAACTTCGAGTCACGCCAGCAGGTTAACCAAGCATGTTTCAGCGCGAAGACCCCTTTGATTTCTGGTTCTGCAATTGGCTGGAAAGGCCAGTTTATTGTATTTGATTATCAGAATCAGAAAGGGTGCTATCACTGCTTGTTCCCGTTCAGACATCATCCACAAACGACTCGTTGTAGCGATAGCGGCATCATAGGCCCAGTTGTTGGCACCATAGGTAACCTTCAAGCTTTGGCTGCTATTCAACGTCTAACTCGTGGTGAGTTTCAGGTCGCAACACACCAACTCAAACTGTTCGATGGCCAGACGATGAATTGGCAAAACCTTATGGTCACTCAAGATAATGAATGTCCTGTGTGCAGTGCGTCTGTAGTTAAGCATTTAGAAGAAGAAATCCAATGAGCCATATAACGATCTCGATAAACGAACAATCAGAACAAGTAGCACACTCGTCGTCTCTAGCGGACATTATCCAAGTTCTAGCATTACCTGATCTAGGTTGTGTGTTTGCAATCAATAATGCGGTTGTCCCGCGTAGCCAGTGGCAACAAACAGTCGTTAATGAAGGCGACGCTATATCTCTTTTCCAAGCCATTGCAGGAGGCTAACCATGTTAACTATCGCTGATAAGACGTTTCAATCTCGACTCTTCACTGGAACGGGTAAGTTCGCCAATAAGCAATTGATGGCGAGTGCTATCGAGGCTTCAGGTTCGCAATTGGCAACTATGGCGCTTAAGAGAGTTGATATTCGCTCTGAGCAAGACGACATTTTACAACCAATCATTGATGCTGGCGTGAACTTGCTACCGAATACCTCTGGGGCGAAGAGTGCAAAAGATGCCGTCTTTGCTGCGCATTTGGCTCGTGAAGCGCTAGGCACAAACTGGCTTAAACTGGAAATTCACCCAGATCCAAAGTACTTGATGCCAGACCCAATTGAGACGCTTAAAGCCGCTGAGCAACTGGTTAAAGATGGTTTTGTTGTGTTGCCTTACTGCCATGCCGATCCAGTTTTGTGTAAGCGCTTGGAAGAGGTGGGTTGCGCTGCGGTTATGCCGTTAGGTGCGCCTATTGGTTCAAACAAAGGTATCGCTTCGGCAGACTTCTTAGAGATCATTATCGACCAAGCGAATGTCCCTGTGATTGTGGATGCAGGCATAGGCGCGCCATCGCATGCTGCTCGTGCAATGGAAATGGGCGCAGACGCTGTGTTAGTGAATACGGCTATAGCTGCATCTCAACAGCCTGTTGAGATGGCGATTGCTTTTAAGCTGGCGGTTGAGGCGGGTCGAATGGCTTACCTTGCTGGACTTGCAGGAAAAGTATCTCACGCGGTTGCTTCGAGCCCGTTAACTTCATTCCTAGACGAGTAGTATTGCTATGACGTTTGTTGATCAATTTAAACAGCTCAACTGGGATGACATTGGTATGTCTATCTTCAGTAAAACGGCAGCGGATGTTGAACGTGCTCTGAGTAAACCCAAACGCGACTTAGAAGACTTTAAGGCTTTGATCTCTCCGGCGGCAGAACCTTACTTAGAGCAGATGGCACAGCAATCGTTGGCGCAAACTCGTAAGCGATTTGGCAATACGATGTCGCTTTATATTCCTTTGTACCTATCTAACCTGTGCGCTAACGCATGTACGTATTGTGGTTTTTCAATGGAGAACCGCATTAAGCGTCGAACACTTACTTTGGATGAAATTGATGCCGAAAGTGCGGCCATCAAAAAGATGAAATTCGATAGTGTATTGTTGGTCACCGGTGAGCATGAAACTAAGGTCGGGATGAATTACTTTCGACAGGTGTTGCCGAATATCAAAAAGCAATTCAACTACCTTGCGATGGAAGTGCAGCCGCTTGACCAACAAGATTACGCAGAACTTAAAACGCTCGGTTTAGATGCGGTGATGGTTTATCAAGAGACCTATCAACCAAGGACCTACGCTGAGCATCATCTACGTGGTAATAAAATGGATTTTGAATATCGTCTTGAAACCCCTGATCGCTTGGCAAAGGCGGGGATCGATAAGATAGGTATTGGTGCCTTGATTGGTTTGGAAGATTGGCGAACCGACTGCTTCTTTGTTGCTGTTCACTTAGATTACCTAGAGCGTACTTATTGGCAGACTCGCTACTCAATTTCGTTCCCACGCCTTCGCCCGTGCGAGGGTGGAGATTCTAGTGGAGGCTTGCAGCCTAAGTCGATCATGAACGATAAACAGTTGGTTCAGCTTATCTGCGCATATCGTCTCTTGAATCCTGAGGTCGAGCTATCCCTTTCTACTCGCGAATCGGCAACCTTTCGCGATAATGTGTTGCCATTGGGGATCACGAGTATGTCTGCGGCTTCTAAAACCCAACCTGGTGGTTATGCTTCGGGTGAAGAAGAGCTTGAGCAGTTTGAGATCAGTGATGAGAGAAGTGCTGCTGATGTCGAGTCGATGATTCGTCAGCGTGGTTTCGACCCAGTATGGCGAGACTGGCACAGTGCCTATTCTGGTTAATCAACATATTGGTTGATGTTCCACGTGAAACATCGATGTAATGATACAGGCAAATAAAAACGGCTACCCAAGGGTAGCCGTTTTGCTATTTGCTATTTAACTTATTAACCTCGCAAGCTCGTGTTGGTTCAGTTAATAGCTTAGCGAAGCATTAAGCGTGAGCCAATGGAGTTGTCGATTGGCGTAACCATTCCAATGTATCACCTTCAACTAATGGGCTAACGTCGTTCCATACCTTCTGATGGTAGTCGTTCAGCCACGCCAGTTCAGGTCGTGTTAGCAAATCAACATTGATGTTGCGCTTATCGATAGGGCAACGAGTTAGCGACTCAAACGTTAGTACTGAAAAATCACCTTGAGTTGGAAGCTCAACTACCAATTCTAGGTTCTCGATACGGATACCAAACTCATCAGCACGGTAGTAACCCGGCTCGTTTGATAACACCATGCCTTCAACAAGAGGTACGTCGATAAGCTTCTTAGAGATGCTTTGTGGGCCTTCATGAACACTTAGGAAGTGACCAACACCGTGACCAGTACCATGATCGTAATCGAAGCCTTCTGCCCATAAGTGCTGACGCGCTAGGATATCAAGTTGGAAACCACGAGTACCTTGTGGGAAACGCGCACGTGCAATGCCAATGTGGCCTTTAAGCGCTAATGTGAACTGCTGGATCATTTCGTCGCTTGGCTGACCAATCGCGATAGTACGAGTGATGTCCGTTGTGCCATCTAAATACTGACCGCCTGAATCGACTAGGTATAGAGTATTCATCTCTAACTGACCTGGTTCAGGTTGATTCTCATGGTTGTAGTGACACATTGCAGCGTTGCCACCTGCTGCTGAAATTGTGTCAAAACTTAAGTCCATCAGCGTTAGGTCTTGCTCGCGGAATGATTGTACTTTGTCTGCTAGTACAGCTTCGTTGTGCAGGTTACCTTGCGCGACTTCTGCATCAATCCAAGACAGGAATTTCGCCATCGCCACGCCATCTCGAATGTGACACGCTTTCATACCTGCAATCTCAGTTGCGTTTTTAGCAGCTTTTGGCATTAGGCATGGGTCTGCTGCTTCAATGATGTGAGCGCCAGCGTTTTGTAGAACAAGCGTGTACCAAGCATTGCTCGTGCCTGAATCGACAGATACATTGTTACCTTCTAGAGACTGAAGGCGTGCTTCAAGCTCTGATGGGTGAGAAACTCGAATACCATTACCAACGTGTGCTTCAAAGCCTGCTGGGATGCGTGCTGGGTCTAGGAAGAAATCGACGCTTTCATCGGCGTGGATGATGGCATTAGATAACACGACAGGTAGGCGAGATACGTCCAAGCCACGAATGTTAAGCAACCAACAGATTGAGTCTAGCTCGGTAAGGATAGCGGCGTCCGCACCTTTTGCTTTTAGTAAACCAGCAATCTCCGCACGTTTGCTTTCACTTGATTGGCCAACTGCGTCTGTTGCCATTAGGCGAACATCAGACACTACAGGTTCAGGGCGATCAGACCAAAGTTCATCAATTGGATTAGAAGAGAGTGTCGTTAACTCAACTTTCTCTTCTAGTTTTACTTGTGCACCTTTCAACCAAGCGGCGGTGTGCATGCGTGGGTCGAATGCAACCTTGCTGCCTTGTGGCAATGAATTGATGATCCAATCTAAAGCCGGTTCTTCAATAAGGTGGCGATACTCAAATAACTCTGCTGGTACTTGCTTACGAACCTGAACGGTGTAGCGACCATCAACAAAAATAGCAGCAGTTTCACGAGTGATAACAGCGGCACCTGCAGAGCCAGTGAAACCTGTTAACCAGTGAAGTCGCTCGTTATGAGCGGGAACGTATTCACCTAGATATTCGTCTTCATGTGGAATGATAACGGCATCTAGGTTGCTTGTTTCAAGCCAAGCTCGAACCGCAGCAACGCGTTCAGCAGTGATATTGTGCATCTGTTTTTATCCTTATTGTTAGGGCCCTTGTTAACACTCACAGTCGATATACATGCGAGGGGACTTATTAGGTCAATAAGCTAGCGCTTTTGTTCGTTTGCTGCAAACGCTGTACGCCATTTTTATCTAAGGTGCAGAGTTTTTTCTTTGATGATATCTCGCAACCAAGTTAAGGCTGGGTCATTTTCTCTGTCACGGTGCCAAAACAGAGTGTATGCCATCGGTGGGAATTCCATTGGTAAAGGGACAACCACTAAGTCGAGTTGCTTGGCGACGAGGTAAGTAAAGTGGCTTGGTGCGGTAAACACAAAGTCGGTGTAAGTACACAGACTTGCGGCGCTATTGAAGTCTGGAACAGAAATAGCGATATCACGTTGATGGCCAAGATCAGCCAGTTTGTAGTCGAGCAGCCAGCGGTCGTTACCATCACACCTTACTTGTACATGACGCTGCGCAAGGTAGGTTTCCAGATCCCATTTACCACTCAGAGCAGGGTGGTTGCGTCTTAGTACACACATCTGTGCATCGCGGTAGATCTCTTGTTCGCAAATGTCGTCTGGCGGCAGCATAGTTAAACGCGCATCGTTGATGTCGATGTCTTTGCCAGTGAGTCCGATATCTAGTTCGCCAAGTTGCAGCTTCTTAAAGGTTTGTTCTGTCCACGCGTGGGTGTTGATATTGACCTTAGGTGCTTGTCGAAATATCGCCGGTAAGAAATGAGGAAGAATCAGTGGGTACACACTTTCAACGGCAGCAATGTGAAAGCTATGGTCACTGTTGTTGGGAATGAATGTCTCAGGCTGGGTAAGTACATCAAGTTGGTTGATCAACGTTTCTAACCGAGGCTTGAGGAACACAGCTTTCGGTGTTGGTCGTAGGCCATGAGCACTTCGCGTAAAAAGGGGGTCATTAAATTGTTCACGAAGCTTGGCTAGCGACTTACTTACCGCTGATTGGCTCAAGCATAATCGGTGTGCGGTGCGAGTGACACTCAGCTCTTCCATCAGCACCTGTAAGCAAACCAATAGATTGAGGTCGAGGCGTGATAGTTTCTCGATATTCATGTGAGTTTCCTATTTGGAATAATGCTAATGAGTATATGCCATTTTTGTTCATATCTTTAGTTGGTTATTATGCACCTAAATTAACTCATTCGGAGAATCTTGTGCCTTCTAACGCGCTTCCAACCCCTAGTAAACTGCAGGTTGCTTTATTGGCAATGCTGGTTCTATTTAGCCCTCTGGCTATAGATATTTATCTTCCAGCTCTGCCACAAATTTCAACAGCGTTTCACGTGGAACACGCACTAGCACAAGATACGATTACTTGGTTTTTATTCGCCATGGGTGTCGGGCAATTATTTGCAGGCCCTTTGGCTGATAAGCTAGGACGTCGAACCGTTGCATTGGGAGGTGTTAGTATCTATGCATTGAGTGCTTGCTTGGCGTGGGCAGCTCAATCGATTGATATGATGCTAATAGCTCGGCTGCTACAAGGCTTAGGAGCTTGTGCGACTTCTGTAGCAGCCTTTGCGACGGTTCGCGATCTATTTGGCCCTGAGAAGAGTGGCCGTATGATCAGTTACCTTAATGGTGCCATTTGCTTTATTCCTGCATTAGCACCGATTCTTGGTGCGTGGTTGACTCAACAGTTTGGCTGGCGCTCGAACTTCAGCTTCATGGCTGTGTTCGCTGTCGTGGTTGGCACCATTTTGTTTTTCCAAATGAAAGAGTCTAATCCAGCGACAGAAAAGGTCGCGGTGTTCAAACTTGAGCGTTACTGGTCGGTATTGAAAACACCATCATTCATCTTCCATGCGACATTGTGCTTGATGGCAATGGCAGTAATCCTGGCTTACGTTACCTCTGCACCTGTTGTGCTGATGGAAAACCTAGGCCTGACCATGAATGAGTTTACGTTCTGGTTTGGTATCAACGCGGTTATCAACATCACAGCTGCATTCACTGCGCCGAAGTTTATGGACCGTTTTGGTACTTACAAAGCATTGGTTGTCGGTATTTCAACGCTTGGCTTAGCGGGTGTGGTTATGTTGCTTCTTGCTGAGCATGCTAGCGCGATCGCATTCATGCTACCGATTTTCCTATCTTCAGTTGGCTTCGCTTGGATTCTTGGTGCCGCAGCCGGTAAGGCACTTGAACCTTTCGGTGACCGTGCGGGTACCGCAGCTGCATTGCTTGGTTTGTTCCAAATGAGTGGCTCAGGTTTACTGGTTGGTACCATGCAGCGCCTTGATTTAACATCACAAGTGATGATTGCGCTACAAATGTTCCTGATTGTTCCAGCATTGTTAGTGCTTGCGAGCAAAGCAGGTAAGTCGTGGCACACGACGTTTGCTAAGGCATAAGTCTCAAGGGTGACAAAATATACAAATGGCGGTTTGCGAAACGTTAAAACATGGTATATTTGTCACTCATTGAAACGTTAGTCCCCAACGGAAAATACTGTAATGTCATTAACAACCTACGAAATGGCGCGCATCTTAGAACAAATGGAAGATGCACCTGAAAAGGTCATGTTTGGTAAATTGCTTAAAGAGCTAGGAAACCAAAGTGAAGAGCGTATTCGCAGTGCGGCAAAACAAGTTCCAATCGATACTTTGCGAGACATCATTTACCAATTTCAGCGTGTGGTAGAGTCTCGTAAGGGTGAGCAGGTTCAGCTACTAGCAAAAGAGCTAGCCGAGCAAGGAATCTCTGCTGAAGAGCTACAAGCTTTTCTAAACAAGTAGTTTATTCCAGATAAAAAGAAACCACTCAATTGAGTGGTTTTTTGCGTTTTGGACCTATGTAAATTTAGAGACCATGGAAAAGAGGTTTAGCTTTTGAATTGCGCTTTTAAGATTCTATCAAGTGAGAATGGCCCGGCGCCCCACACGACAACGATAAGAATCATCAACCCCCACAACTGATGATCATAGAAGCCTTGCGCCCATAATACTGGGTAAGACACGACTGCAATGATATTGAACACGAACAGCACCGCTGCCATAGGTCGTGTTAATAAACCAAGCGCTAAGAATACCGGCAGAATCAATTCAGCTGCGGTGCCCATGTAGGCGGCTAACTCCCAAGGTAGCAGCGGCACTTGGTATTCCAACTCAAACAAGTAAAGGGTGCTATCCCAAGTCGCTATCTTGGTGAGGCCAGAATTAAAGAATACCCACGCCACCCATAGGCGACAAAATAGCAGTAGCACCGGAACAAAGAGTGCTTGTGATTTCTCAATCAAACTGTCGTATTGAGCCATCATGTTTGTGACTGTGTTGTTATCCATATTATGTCTCCAATTCGGCATTGATTGAAAAGCCTGAGATGACGTTAAGCGCCATGACAGTATTCAGATGTTGTAGTAATGAAGGGTTTATCGCTACGAGCGTTTGGCTTGATTGAAATTCGCGAAGTAGTTGATGGCATTCTTCACTCAAGTGATGACTCTCAATCTGAGAATTCTCCGCTCGAATTAACACCCCAAATTCAGGTTGGTTGATGTCTAACCCATCGAGTTGTTGCTGATAGATAGCGTGTTCAAGCGCGATAATCGTATAGTTAGAATTAATGAGCGTTATTGAATCTTTGAGATGAAAGACTAAAGCGCCTTGTTGCTCTGGTGGCACATCAGCTAAACCAGCAAGAGGACGTTGGCCGGCTTTTGATTCTGAAACGTACCTCATCAAGCTGTCTTTTTGCCATTCATACAAAGCCACTTCACAGAGGTAAGGTGCAGCCTCAATAACGGCAGGAAAGGCTTGTATGGTTTGTTCAAAGTGTTCACCGTAACCACTGACATCACCAGAGGTTGATGGATAACTTAAGACATGTTGACGAGCCATTTGTTGGAAGCACTCTTCACCAACCAGCATTTCAGTGAGTGGGTAGGTTGCAGCGAGTACCTCACTCAAGCTAATCACAAAGTTATTGCGATAAATCTGGATGCGCTGTTCATCAGTAAAATGGTCGCTCACTATGTCGCAATGCTCACCATTGTTTTGGTAGCGTAGGGCGTTAGCAAACTCCAACTGAACATCTGCTAGGGAGTGGCTCATGATGCGCGACTCCTTTGGTTGAACTTGTCGTATTGATACAAGATGTCACTGGCTTTGGTTGCTTCAGACAATAAAACTTGTGGCTCTGGGATATCTAGATCCCACTCAATCAAGGTATGGCGCGAACCGTGTTGCTGTATCCATTGGGTGTAAAGTTGCCACACTTCATCGCAGACTGGCTTACTATGGGTGTCTATCCAGATCTCACCTTGTTCGAGTTTCTTCTTAGTGAAACCTGCCAAGTGAATCTCTTCAACTTTGTCTACCGGTATTCCACTTAGATACTCTTCACAGCTGAAGCCATGATTGAAAGATGAGACAAAAATATTATTGAAATCGAGTAACAGTCGGCAATCAGTGCGCTTTTGTACCTCGGCTAAAAATTCCCACTCTGGGATGGTTGAATGCTTGAAGGCAAGGTAGCTCGATGGGTTCTCAATCAGCATAGGGCGTTGCAGGCTGTCTTGTACCTCGATGACATTGCGACAAAAGACCTCTAGCGCTTCTTCGGTATAAGGCAGCGGTAACAAGTCATTGAAGTAATGACCACCAGTCTGACTCCAGCTGAGATGATCAGAAACTAAGAAGGGTTCGATATCATCAATGAGCTCTTTTAATTGCACAAGATGATGTTGATTGATGCGCTCAACAGAACCTAATGACAACCCAACGCCGTGACAACTGATGTTGTGTGCGTGACGAATATCTCTGAGTTGTTGGCGTTGCGGTGATTGAGCTAAGAAGTAGTTCTCGCTGTGAACTTCTAACCAACTTACTAAGGCTGGATTTTGGCTAAAGAAGTCCAAGTGCGGTGTTCTAAGGCCAACCCCTGCGTTGGGGTGAAGAGTTTGAGTCACAACGATTCTCCTAACAAGAAGTGGAGGTGAGCTGAGTGTCAGCTCACCATACTAAGCAGCTCAATTATGATGATTGAGTGTTACCACCTGATAATTTGCCACATAGCCCTTTAGGAACGACCACGAATGCATCGGATTGGTTGTCTTCTTTTGCTGTACCCGCACATGAGCTTGTTTTAGTTGCACAATCATTTTGGCCAGCTTTTGCCACACCGTAGCATTTTTCTTTTGCCGCTGCTTCAGCAGGTGCTGATGTAAGAACGGCACCGCCGAACGCTAGTACACTTGTGATTGCAGCTGTAACAGCAAGATTAGAATTTTTCATAGTCATTCCCTCTAGGACTTAATAGTATTTTTATATCGCAGGTTAATGAATTGTTAACTTGCTTACTAAAAAGGATAGGAACAACCAGGAAATAATTTCACGGCATTATAAGAAATATCAATATTAATGATGAGTTATATTTTAAGTAACTGATTTTATGATGTTAATTTTTGATTATTTTTTCTTCTTATTATCCTAAACGCAGCCTAGTGTTTAGGTTATAATCGACTTTTATGTATAAATACCCAGTAGTGAGCATGTCCAATGATAGATCCTTCGCTTTTACTCGATGGCCTAAACGATAAACAACGTGAGGCGGTCGCGGCACCTTTAGAAAACCTACTTATTCTGGCAGGTGCAGGCAGTGGTAAAACGCGAGTGTTGGTGCATCGCATCGCTTGGCTGCAAAGTGTAGAGCAAGCATCGCCGTTCTCTATTATGTCGGTTACCTTCACCAACAAAGCGGCAGCAGAAATGCGTGGTCGTATTGAAGAGTTGATGATGGGTAGTTCGTCAGGCATGTGGAACGGCACCTTCCACGGTATTTGTCACCGCATCCTTCGTGCTCACTACCTAGATGCAAAACTGCCAGAAGATTTCCAGATCATAGATTCTGATGATCAGATTCGTTTGCTGCGTCGCTTAATCAAGGCGCAAAATCTTGATGAAAAGCAGTGGCCTGCCAAGCAAGCATCTTGGTGGATCAATGGCAAGAAAGACGAGGGATTACGCCCAAGTCACATTGACGCCTACCATGATCCAATAACTCAAACGTGGTTAAAGATCTATTCTGCTTACCAAGATGCATGTGACCGTGCTGGCTTGGTCGACTTTGCGGAAATCTTGCTGAGATCGCATGAGCTATTACGCGATAAGAAACATATCCGAGAGCACTACCAAGCACGCTTTAAGCATATCCTTGTCGACGAATTCCAAGATACCAACAACATCCAATACGCTTGGCTGCGCATGATGGCTGGCCCAGATTGTCGCGTGATGATCGTGGGTGATGATGACCAATCTATCTATGGCTGGCGCGGCGCGAAAATCGAAAATATTCAGAAGTTCTTGGATGAATTCCCAGGAGCTTCAACGGTTCGACTTGAACAAAACTACCGTTCAACCAAAACCATTCTGCAGGCGTCGAACGAGCTTATCTCGAACAACACCGAACGTATGGGTAAAGAGCTGTGGACCGATGGTAACGATGGCGAGCCAATCTCTGTGTACTCAGCTTATAACGAGTTAGATGAAGCACGTTTCACGGTTAGCAAAATCAAAGAGTGGCAAGAGAAAGGCGGTGCGTTAGAAGATACGGCAATGCTATATCGTAATAACGCCCAATCGCGTGTTCTTGAAGAAGCTTTGATCCAAGGTGGTCTCCCTTACCGAATCTACGGTGGCATGCGATTCTTCGAGCGTCAGGAAATCAGAGATGCTTTGAGTTACCTGCGCTTAATGAGTAACCGCAGCAATGATGCGGCATTCGAACGTGTCGTCAATACGCCGACTCGTGGCTTGGGTGATAAAACGTTAGAAACAATTCGTCTTGCAGCGCGTGATCGTGGTGCAACCATGTGGGAAGCCAGTGTTGCTCTGATAGAAGAGCAAGTACTACCCGGTCGTGCTGCGGGTGCATTGAGCCGCTTTATTGAGCTTATCAATGCACTTGAAGATGACACCATAGAACTGAGACTTCATGAGCAAACCGACCACGTGATCAAATCGTCGGGCTTGTTTGCGATGTACGAGCAAGAGAAAGGCGAAAAGTCGAAGGCTCGTATTGAGAACTTGGAAGAATTGGTAACGGCAACGCGTCAGTTTGAAAAACCAGAAGAAGCGGATGAAATGAGCATGCTAACGGCATTCTTGACTCATGCGGCTTTGGAAGCGGGTGAAGGTCAGGCTGATGAATTTGATGATGCGGTTCAGCTCATGACTCTGCACAGTGCCAAAGGCCTAGAGTTCCCAATGGTATTCATGGTTGGCGTTGAAGAAGGTATGTTTCCAAGCCAGATGTCGGCAGAAGAAGCGGGGCGTTTAGAAGAAGAACGTCGTCTGTGTTACGTCGGCATGACCCGTGCGATGGAGAAGCTCTACATCACTTACGCCGAGATGCGTCGTTTGTACGGTCAAGACAAGTATCACAAGCCATCTCGCTTTATTCGTGAGCTACCAGAGACCTGTCTAGATGAAGTGCGTATGAAGGCGCAAGTGAGTCGTCCTGCTAGCAGTGGCCGCTTTAGCCAAACCGCCGTGAAAGAGAACTTTAACGAAACAGGATTTAGTTTGGGTTCTCGCGTTAAGCACCCTAAGTTTGGTGAAGGCACTATCATCAACTTCGAGGGAAGTGGCCCGCAGAGCCGAGTTCAAGTCGCGTTTAACGGTGAAGGCATAAAGTGGTTAGTAACGGCTTATGCTCGTTTAGAACAGTTGTAATCTGCTACTTCAGCATGTAGAAAACAGTTCGATATCTGAAACTATTCAGCATTGAAAAGTAATCCGTATAAAAAACAGAAAGAGCAGCCAATGGCTGCTCTTTTTATTGCTTTGTACCGACCTAAATTAAGTTAATACAAGCTGAAGACATTGCTGTCTCAAAGTGAGACTTACAGTGCTGCAAGTGCCGCTTCGTAGTTTGGCTCTTCAGTGATCTCTGCAACCAACTCGCTGTGTGTCACCACACCTTTTTCATCAACAACGACAACGGCACGTGTTGTTAGGCCTGATAGTGGGCCTTCAGCGATCGCTACGCCGTAGTCTGATGCGAATGCAGGAGAACGGAAAGTTGAAGCGTGTTGAACGCCTTCAATGCCTTCTAGTTCACAGAAGCGGCCCGCAGCAAACGGTAGGTCAGCAGAAATACAAACAACAACCGTGTTCTCAAGTTCTGCTGCTTTTGCGTTGAACGTACGTACGCTCGTTGCACAAGTTGCTGTGTCGATACTTGGGAAGATGTTTAGAACCACTTTCTTGCCTTCAAGAGAAGCAAGAGTCAGTTCAGAAAGGTCGCCTGCAGTCAGTGCAAAGCTTGGTGCTTGTTCGCCAGTTTGTGGGAATGTGCCTGTTAGTGGTACAGCAGCGCCTTTGAAGGTAACGTGTGACATGAATTTGTCCTTAGTTTAATTATGGTTATGAAACTAGTTGAGCCTAGTGAGACTTACGTTACTCGGAAGTGGTTAAGAAGTGAATGCTTTAAATGTCAGAATTGTAATTAAAGGTCTTTGATTTATTTGTTTGAGAGAGGAATAAGTGAAACGACAGATAAAGAAAAACCCCGAGAGCTTGCGCTCATCGGGGTCTATAGTCTTACTCGCAGCAATCCGGCTACTAAGTGTGCTCCATGCATCAAATCCATGATAGTGTGCTGTTATCCTTCAGCGTATTCCTTTCGTCGCCTTCCTAGCGGTGTCCTTGATCTTATCCTGATCTGCCAACAATCCTCGTTAGCGCGCGTCACTTGTTCCTTGAGCGGTGTCCTTTACATCATCCTGATGTTCAGTCCTTTCCTCGTCCAGAGGTGTCCATTGTCTTTCCTTAGTAGCAACCATCCTAGTTACTATTGCGTCCATTCAATGTCCATTTCGCTATCCATGCCGATTATTCATCCTGAGTAATCGAATCTTCATCCTGAAGATAACCAAGTCCTTGGCGTTTCCTGTTCCGTGTCAGCATCCTTCCGACACCATTCATATTACCGATTCCTTATTTATCAGCAATGGTGCATAAGCGAATTTCTATATAATTATTTGAATGATAAATGTACGTATCGTTTTATTTCAATTGGTTACGATATCTAGGTGACTAATTTCGTCATCAAATATCGATATTTACTCACTGCCTTGTGAGAGATCTCGCACAAGGCAGCGAGTAAAAAGGGAGGATTATTCCCTACTGACCAATGGCTGCACCTTCACGACGAGGGTCTGCAGCGCCTTCTAAACCATCTTTTGTGATGCGAATCGCGTGTAAACCAGAGTTAAGATCGCGAACGTTGACCTCAAATCCCATCTTTTCTAGCTCAGGTTTGAAGTTTTCCGCTGATGTTCCTTTTTCCAAATCTAAGGTACCGAAGCGGTTTAGGAAGTGTGGTTGATTGATGGCTTGCTGAATATCCATGTCCCATTGGGTATGAGCAATGATCGCTTGTGCCACATAACCTATGATACGGCTGCCTCCCGGAGAGCCAATCGCTATGTAAGGTTTATCGTCTTGCATGATGATGGTCGGTGCCATTGAAGAGCGCGGACGCTTACCCGGTTCAAGTCGGTTGGCGATAGGCTTACCATCGTTATGGGTCTTGAATGAGAAATCTGTCAGTTCGTTGTTGAGTAGGAAACCTCTCACCATCAAACGTGAGCCAAAGGCATTCTCAATGGTGGTGGTCATCGAAACGACATTGCCATCGCTATCAACAATATTGAAGTGGCTGGTGGACGGCAATTCAATAGAAACATCTTGGCTTTGCAGCATTGCATGATCCCACGGTGGCGTGCCCGATGGTGCGCTTTCTAATGCCTTGCCTGCGGTAATTAACTGAGCACGTTCCTGCAAATAGTCAGTATTGACTAACCCTTGGGTTGGCATTGGCACGTAATCTTGATCGGCCATATACATACTACGGTCTGCAAAGGCTAGGCGAGAAGCGTCTGCTAACACTTGCCAAGATTTCGCGTCGTTTGGCCCCCATGATTTGAGGTCAAATTGCTCAGTCATTGCAAGGATTTGTCCGACCGTTAACGCACCAGAGCTTGGTGGCCCCATTCCGCAAATATCGTAGCTTTCATAAGCAGAACAAACCGGTTCGCGTTGTTTAATTGAATAAGCGTCGAAGTCTTTCTGTGCTAATACGCCCGGGTTACCTTTCGCGGTTTGCACGGTATTGATGATGTCGGTAGAGATCTCACCTTGGTAAAAGGCCTTAGCACCGTTCTTAGAAATAGCGTTTAACGTTGCCGCGTATTCTGGGTTCTTAAGTTGAGTACCCGCTGTTTTCGGGCTGCCATCGGCATTGAAGAAGTAGGCTTTAGTTGTCGCAAATCGGCTTAGTCGCTCTTGGTCATTTTCAATCAAGGTAGCTAAACGTGGACTAATAGTGAAACCTTCTTCAGCTAGCTGAGCGATAGGTTTAATCAGTGATGCCCACTCTAATTTTCCGTACTTCTGGTGAGTGTCCCACAGCAATTGCACCGTGCCCGGTGTCGCAACTGAGCGACCACCAACCACTGCATCGTAAAACTTAAGCGGTTGTCCGTTTTCGTCTTGGAATAGACGTGGTGTGGCATCAAGTGGTGCAGTTTCACGACCATCGTAGGTTTTGAGTTGCTTGTCCTTGCCATCAAAATAAACAAGGAACGCACCACCACCAATACCTGATGACTGAGGTTCTACTAAGCCAAGCATAAGCTGCACGGCAACCATGGCATCAATGGCGTTACCACCACGAGCAAGCACATCAGCACCAGCTTGTGTCGCTAATGGGTTGGCCGCAGTGACCATCCAGTCATTGGCTTTGACGAGTTGTTTGGTTTCTAAACCACTACTTTGTTCGGGTGCGACGGAATCGGCAGCTTGATTTGCCCAACTGACGTGAGAGGCAAAAAGTAGGGTAAAAGTGGCGAGGGTTGTTAGTTTTGTTTTCCACTGCATGATCTTCTCCTTTTAATATGCAGAGCTAGATTGGCAGTGGAAAGATGAGATAGCCAGAGTGTTGTTAACGAATTGTAATATTGATTCGAATTTAAGCGATTAAACCGGATAGCGACTGCCAAAGAATACTCACGCCAATAAGGCTGAATACCACTCCACATAAGCCATCGATGTATACCGTTGCTTCGCTGAGTTTCTTTTGCAATGCTTTAGTCGAAAGCATCCAAGCCAGTAGTGAGAACCAAAACAGAGACAGACCAAATAGGATGATAAGCGCAAAGCCTTTACCTGACAGAGACATGTCGGCAGGCACTAGGCTCGACATCAAGCTGATAAAGAACACCAAAGCCTTTGGGTTGAGAATATTGGTCGCAAACCCTTTCGAAAATGCCTGACGCTTATTGGTCAGAATCAGATCGTTGGAATTGACGGTATCGGCATCATCATCGTGGTTCTGAATGATTTGCCAGGTTGCTTTAAGTGCTCCGTAACCTAAGTACAGTAAGTAGCTACCGCCGGCTAGTTGGATAATGGCAAATAATGTGGGTTGTTGGTGGACTAGGTAACTGATTCCCGTCAGGCTCAGCAATGAGTGCAGCAAGATCCCGCAAGATAAACCAAGCGCAATGTACAAGCCTGTCTGGCGTCCGTGACGCGTCGCATTTTGCACGACTAACGCAAAATCAGGGCCGGGGCTCATCAAAGCGATGAAGTGGATAGAGGCTAGGGTGATCAGTATGGTGACTTCGTTCATCGTCAGTTCTCAATAACGTTGCCGCTATTATTAAATAAGTAATCGTATTGAGCGTAGCTTACCGTGATTTGAAATCGAGCAATTGTAAATTATCAACACTTAGTTGATTTGTGAGGGTGGTACACCGAACGTGGTTTTGAAAGCCTTAGAGAAGTGTGCTTGGTCATAGAAGCCTACTTGGTGCGCGACCTTGGTACCACATATCCCAGACTTAATCAGACGCATGCTTTGTTCCATACGTAAACGGCTCAGCCATGCATAAGGCGTAATGCCCATTCTGTTTTTAAAATGGCGTTGGAATTGAGTCGTGGTTAAACCACACAACTCAGACAATTGTTCTAATCGCACTGGTTGATCCAAGTTCGCCATCAAGTAGTCTTTTAGCGTATCAATCGATTGATTACCCAGTTTGATGTCACTCTTCGATCCAAATTTCGCATAACGATCGACAATCGTCGAGAACCCTTCGAAAGGTAAGCAATCTTGAGCGAGCTGGCTGATGTTTTGATGGATTAATAGGCCGTGTAAGTTGCGCAATTGTGAAAATGCAGCTTGATCGGAGAGGATCAACTCAGAAAAGCCTAATGTGTGACCATTTTGCTTGGGATCGGCAAGATCTTGAAACCATTGGGGAGAAACCGCAAACACACTGACTTGATAACCCGAATCGAGCTTGGAGTGCCCATCATGCAGTTCATCGGGTGGCATGATAACAACTTGGCCAGCACCAACATTATGGCTCGTCCCTTTATAGACGAATTTCTGCTGTCCTTGGGTAATTAAGCCAATGTGAAAGTCCAAATGATAGTGGCGCTGAAAGGCAAACTCTTGGTACTGAGCTTGGATCAGGCTGATATCTTCTGTTGGGGTAGAGTAGTAGTGGACTTTATCCATGGTACAAAAAAGCTTGGTCAAATAGTCATCAATTCAACCAAGCTTATCTTCGTATTAAGGGATTGTCTTGTAAAAAACGATCAGTGTTACTGCTTAGCGCGTTTGTTCTTCTTGTTGTTACGTAGGCCATCAAAGCTGAAAATTACCAGAGCGCCCCAAATAAAGGCGAAGGTAATCGCTTTATCTGAAGTAAAGGCTTCACCGTAAATCAGAACTGCGAGCAAGAACATTAAGCTGGGGCCGATGTACTGGAAGAAGCCGAGTGTCGATAGCTTCAAGCGGGTTGCTGCGCCAGTAAAACAAAGCAATGGAACCGTGGTGATCACACCTGCTGCAACCAATAATAGATTGAGCTGCATTGGGTTCATCGAGAAATCTGACGTTGCGCTGTCTGCGATAAACAATAAGTACGTTGCAGCGATAGGCAGCATCACCAGCGTCTCTATGAATAAGCCAGTTTGAGCTTCCAAGCTAACCTTTTTACGTAACAAGCCATAGAAACCAAAACTGAAGGCTAGGGCAATGGCAACGATCGGCACGGAGCCAAACGCGATCAATTGAATTATCACGCCAATCGCAGCAAGACTAACGGCAAACCATTGAAGTTTGCGTAAGCGTTCGCCAAGGAAGAACATCCCGAGTAACACGTTAATCAGCGGGTTGATGTAATAGCCTAAGCTGGCATCGAGCATGTGATTGGAATTCACCGCCCAAATAAAAATAAGCCAGTTGGCGCCCACTAAAATCGAAGTAGCGACTAAATAAAGCATTTTGGGCTTGGAGGTGAGGGTGTCTCGAACCTTACGCCAGCCACGACTCATGTGCAGTAGAAAAGCGAGTAGGAAAAAAGACCATACTACACGGTGGCTAAGAATCTCAAATGGGGATACTTCACTTAAAGATTTGAAATATATGGGAGCGATTCCCCACATGGTGTAAGCGGCAACGGCAAGCAAAATTCCCTGTCGCGTACGTTGTTGGTCGTCTTGTGTCATGTAACTTTCTCTAGCACTGAGTGCTTATTAATAAGATTTATAAAGAGAGTTGGTCAGTATAGGAGCGTTAACCCTTTTCACCTAACAATTTGCGGTTTAATTCGCCAGCGTTCCCCTCTACAATGTGCGCCTTGCTTGCCAATGCTGCACGCTGACTTTATACCTTGATTAGGAACCACAATGACCGCCACTCTGATTGCTGAGCAAACACCAACTCCCGCGAATGATGCGCAAGATATCTTACAAGATGTCTTTGGTTATCAAAGCTTTCGTGATGGTCAGCAAGAGGTCATAGACCTAGCCGTTGAAGGCAAAGACAGCTTGGTGATTATGCCAACCGGTGGTGGTAAGTCTCTGTGTTACCAGATCCCGGCTTTAGTGCGTGATGGGCTGACTTTGGTTATCTCACCGCTCATTTCATTGATGAAAGACCAAGTTGACCAATTGAAAGCCAATGGCGTGGCGGCTGAGTGCATAAACTCATCGATGCCACGCGATCAACTGTTGAGCGTGTTCAACCGCATGAACTCAGGCCAATTGAAGATGGTTTATGCTTCGCCAGAGCGTGTGTTGATGCGTGACTTCATCGAGCGCTTGCAAGGCTTGCCGCTTTCGATGATTGCGGTGGATGAGGCGCACTGTATCTCTCAATGGGGACACGATTTCCGTCCTGAATATGCTTTGCTAGGTCAGCTTAAACAGTATTTCCCGCATGTGCCTTATATGGCGCTGACGGCAACCGCTGACGATGCGACGCGCAAAGATATTATCTCGCGTTTGCAACTGGTGGAGCCGCACACGTACTTAGGCAGCTTCGACCGCCCTAACATTCGCTACAATCTCGTTGAGAAGCACAAACCCGTGTCTCAGGTGGTTCGCTACCTAGAAACGCAGAAAGGCAATTGCGGCATCATCTATTGTGGTAGCCGTAAGAAAGTGGAAATGGTGACCGAGAAGCTGTGCAATAACGGTATTCGCGCTGCGGGTTATCATGCAGGCATGGACACCGACGAACGCGCTTACGTTCAAGAAGCTTTCCAACGTGATGATATTCAGATCGTTGTGGCGACTGTGGCCTTCGGTATGGGCATCAATAAACCCAACGTACGCTTTGTGGTGCACTTTGATATCCCACGCAACATCGAATCTTACTATCAAGAGACAGGCCGTGCAGGTCGCGATGGCTTGCCTGCTGAAGCGATGATGTTGTTTGACCCTGCTGATATGGGTTGGTTGCGTCGTATGCTGGATGAGAAAGAAGAAGGCCCGCAAAAACAAGTTGAGATGCACAAGCTGAACGCGATGAGCGCCTTTGCCGAAGCGCAAACCTGTCGTCGTCAGGTTCTGTTGAACTACTTTGGCGAATATCGCGAGAAGCAATGTGGCAACTGCGATATCTGCTTAGATCCACCAAAACACTTTGATGCGACCCAAGAGGCGCAGAAGGCGTTGTCTTGTGTGTACCGCGTTAATCAGTCATTTGGTATGGGCTATGTGGTCGAAGTGATGCGCGGTATGCAGAACATCCGTGTACGCGATAATGGTCACGACAAGCTGTCTACCTACGGTATTGGCCGCGACCATAGTCATGATTACTGGATCAGTATCTTCCGTCAGCTGATTCACAAAGGTTTGTTGTTCCAAAACATCACTCGTAACTCGACATTACAGTTAACAGAAGAAGCCCGCCCGTTACTGCGTGGTGAGATGTCTTTGGAGTTGGCTGTACCTCGTTTAGATACGGCGGTGCGTAATGCTAAGTCCGATAAGTTAAGCAGCAAGAACTACGATAAGAAGTTGTTTGCCAAACTGCGCAAGCTGCGTAAGTCCATTGCAGATGAAGATGGTTTGCCACCTTATGTGGTATTCAGTGATGCGACGTTGATTGATATGGCCGAAATCCTACCCACATCTTATGGCGAGATGCTGGCAGTCAATGGCGTTGGTCAACGCAAACTCGACAAGTACGCTGATCCATTCTTAGATTTGATTCAAGAACACATCACCACACACGGTTAATTGGCTGATTGCTAGTTTTCAAAAGTGTTTAGCTTATAAAAACGATTAGTTCATAGAAAAAGAATAAGGTTGATAGGGACATGACAACACCAACAGAATTTGGCTTAAGAGAGTATTTGGCTGAGGAAGGGCGTTTATTGATTACGTCTCCAAGTTTTGATTTTGATTCTTATGAAGTGCTAGGTGAAAAGCTGGTGGCGTTACTGTCAGCTTCTGTTGTTGAAAAGCAATGGGATGCCGATATGCACTCTTGGTTGATTGATTTTGAAGATTGTCGAATGTTTTTAAAGTCTGAGCATTACAGTGAATCAATTTGGTTTGAGTCGTTAAACGCTGAAGAAAGCCGAGAAGAGTTCGATTATCTCGCGACGCTTTTCAAGCGCGGTTTCTAACTTTTTGCATGGCTTCTGAAACGTAGCTTCTAACCTGGCTTTTAAAACTTGGCTTCTAACGCCATTCATCAATAAAAGTGAGGATAAACGTTTGCGTTTGTTCTCACCGTTGCAGCCAATATTGATTAATGTATAATCGCCCGCCGCTCAATAGAGCAAATTATAGAAACATTTTTAATTCACATTATTGGTAAGAGCTTTCTTAGTTTATTCGAAGAAATGACTCGATTTGGGTTCCCTCACCCCCAAACCAAACTAAAAAGGTACAGCATGAGTAACTTTACCCCTGCGCAACAGCGCAAAGCCCTAGCACTATTAGTTTTGTTCCATTTGATCATTATTGCATCAAGCAACTATTTGGTTCAGCTACCTTTTACCGTCTTCGGTATGCACACCACTTGGGGGGCTTTCACTTTCCCGTTTATCTTTCTAGCGACAGACCTGACCGTACGTATTTTTGGCGCGCAGCTTGCTCGTAAAATCATTTTCTTAGTGATGTTACCAGCGCTGGCCGTTTCTTATTTATTGTCTGTGGTGTTCTTTGAAGGTTCATTCCAAGGCTTTAGCCAACTAGGCGAGTTCAACTTGTTTGTTGCACGCATCGCAGCGGCAAGCTTCATGGCTTATTTGCTTGGTCAGATCTTGGATGTGCATGTGTTCAACCGCTTACGCCAAATGAAGCAATGGTGGATTGCGCCAACGTGTTCAACGTTATTCGGTAATGCCATTGATACCATCGCGTTCTTTGCGATTGCTTTCTACCAAAGCCCAGATCCATTCATGGCTGAGCACTGGACTGAAATTGCGTTGGTTGATTACGGATTCAAACTTATCATCAGCTTAGGCTTGTTCGTGCCTATGTACGGTGTGCTTCTAAATTACGTAGTTAAGAAGCTAACCGCTGTGAACCCTGACTTTAAAGCGACAGGTGTTAACGCTTAAGTTTAGATTTGTAACGCAAAGCATTAATGCAGCGATAAGAAAAAGCCCAAGTTAGTAGACTAACTTGGGCTTTTTTAATTTCTAGCGTCAGATACTAATATCAGAGGCATTCAATATTCAATGGCCAGCCAATATCGGTTTGTCGATTGGATTCGATTTCTAGCTCTGCGGCTGTGAGAGGGTTGTCTTGCAGCCATTGTTTAGAAAGCGTTAAAGTCAGATTGTTGTCATCCGTCGTCAGCTTGAACTCAGGCTCTAGCGCTGGATTACGACGGTGAGTCAACAAAATAGCTAAACGCAGAATTCGTAAAATACGCTTGCTGCTGGTGCCTGAGATTGCATGTTGCTCTGGCAATGAAGTTAACTGTTCGCGGTAGCGGCGTGTTAACTCACCCAAGCAGTGCTTTTGCGCTCGAGTAAAGCCAGGTAGGTCTAAGTTCTGCAGTAGGTAAGCACTGTGCTCGCCGCCTTTTTTGAAATCGATTGTTAAACCAATCTCATGAAGCTTCGCCGCTGTTTGTAATAGCACACCTGCTTGAGGTTCAGAAACCCACGTTTCGGCGCCCGCTTGCTCTAATAGAGTCTGTGCGACTACAGCAACTTGTTCACTGTAGCTTACGTCCATTTGGTAGCGTGATTGCACGCTCTTAATGGTACGAGCGCGAATATCTTCTTGGCGAAACTCATCAACCATCTCGTAGGCGAGACCTTCACGGAGTGCGCCGCCAGCGAGTGTCATTGAATCAATTTCAAGCAGCTCAAAAATCGCGATAAGAATAGAAAGACCACTTGGGAACACTAGTGCGCGCTCAAGGGTTAAGCCTTCAATCTCAAGCTCTTCTAAGCGCTCTGTAATCATCGCTTGTTTCTGTAGACGCTTGAGTTTGGCATGAGTAATGACTTCATCCATGCCTTGCGCCAACATGATTTCTTGCAGTGCTTGAACGGTACCACTGGCACCAACACACACATCCCACCCGATATCAGTGTAGCTATCTAGGATAGGAGCCAACGTAGACTTGGCCGCTTCAATGGCATTGTTGAAGTTGGTTGCGGTTAATTGGCGATCTTTAAAGTGGCGTTCAAGCCAAGTAACACAACCCATCTTCAGGCTGGTTAAGGCTTTGGCTGAGAAACCTTCACCGATGATCATCTCGGTACTTGCACCACCAATATCAACCACTAGTCGGCGGCCGCTGCCACCAGAAGTGTGTGCTACGCCTTTATAGATAGTCGCAGCTTCTTCTTCACCAGAGATAACATTGATGTCGTAACCAAGGATCTGGTTCGCTTTCTCGAGAAATATATCCACATTGATAGCGGTACGTAGTGTCGCTGTACCAACAATGCGGATATTTTCTTTCGGAATATCTTGCAGTCGCTCTGCAAAGAGACTCAAACAGTCCCAACCGCGCTGCATGGCTTCAGAACTAAGCGCATTATTTTCATCTAAGCCTGCAGCTAAACGAACTTTGCGCTTAATTTTAGCCATGGTTTGTACGCTGCCATCGATATGACGCACAACGAGCATATGAAAACTGTTCGACCCTAGGTCGATTGCAGCATAAAGCGGTGGTGACACTGTTTGGCTCATAAGCGACTAAGCTTCCTTGTTATGGCGCGGTTGGCGTGGGCGACGGTTCTGGTTTGGTTTACGGTTACCGTTGCGTGGGCCATTGTTGTTTGAGCGGCGTTGTTGCGGGTTACGTGTACGTAAGCGCATCGGTGCTGGCAGATCTTCCAGTAGTGCAGAAGCATCGTAGTCAGACATTGGGATAGCGTGTTCAATGTATTCTTCGATTGGTGGCAAGTTGATTGCGTAATCTTCACAAGCAAAGCTGATCGAGTGACCGCTTTCACCTGCACGACCTGTACGGCCGATACGGTGAACGTAATCTTCACAATCGTCAGGTAGGTCAAAATTGAATACGTGTGTTACTTGAGGGATGTGTAGGCCACGTGCTGCAACATCCGTTGCGACAAGCAGGTCAACATCACCTTTAGTGAATTGCTCAAGAATCTTTTCACGTTTCTTCTGAGGAACATCACCCGTTAGCAAACCAACACGGTGACCATCGGCAGCCAAGTGGCCCCAAACTGATTCACATTTGTGCTTAGTGTTAGCGAAGATGATTGCGCGATCTGGCCACTCTTCTTCGATTAACGTTTGTAGAAGAGCCATTTTGTGTTCGTTAGAAGGGTAGAAAAGCTCTTCTTGAATACGGTGACCAGTCTTACGTTCAGGTTCAACAACAACATGCTCTGGGTTGTGCATGTGTTCGAATGCAAGTTCTTGTACGCGGTAAGACAGTGTCGCAGAGAACAGCATGTTCAGGCGATCTTTAGGTTCTGGCATACGACGGAACAAGAAGCGGATGTCTTTGATGAAACCAAGATCGAACATGCGATCAGCTTCGTCAAGAACAACGGCTTGAATGTGGTTAAGGTTAAATACCTTTTGTTTGTAGAAATCGATGATACGACCAGTCGTACCAATTAAGATATCTGCGCCTTCTTCGATCTTACCTAGCTGCTTGTCGTAGCTCTCGCCACCGTAAGCTAATGCTGCCTTGATACCTGTGCTTGCAACCAGAGAGTCAGCATCGTTGTAGATCTGAATCGCGAGTTCACGCGTTGGTGCCATAATAATCGCACGTGGCTGGTTAGGCTTACGGCCTTCATGCTCAGGTGTTTTTAGCAGGTGATTAAAAGTAGCAGTAAGAAACGCAAGCGTTTTACCAGTACCCGTTTGGGCCTGGCCTGCAATGTCTTGGCCGGTGAGCAGTACCGGGAGCGCCAAGGCTTGGATAGGGGTACAATAGTCGAACCCTTTTTTCTCCAATCCTTCAATGACTTGCGGAAGTAAATCCAAGTCGGCGAACTTTTGCTCTGTGATATGCGTCTTTTTCATTGCTATAGAATATCAGCTTAAGCTTGCAATACGAAAGTAAATACATTCCAATAGGGCATCTATTTACTGGTTATCATCCAACCAGTTCTAAAAAATACATTGGAGTGGAAGATGAGTGATAAGATTTTGCAGCTAACTGATGACGGTTTTGATAACGATGTAATCAACGCTGCAGGCCCTGTTCTTGTTGATTTTTGGGCAGAATGGTGTGGTCCATGTAAAATGATTGCGCCGATTCTTGATGAAATCGCAAACGAGTACGAAGGTCAGCTCACAATCGGTAAATTAAATATCGACCAAAATGCTGGAACTCCACCAAAATTTGGTATTCGTGGCATTCCAACGCTGCTTCTTTTCAAAGATGGCGGCGTAGCAGCAACTAAAGTTGGTGCATTGTCTAAAACTCAACTTAAAGAGTTCCTAGACGCTAACCTTTAATTAGGTGAGCCTTTGAAAAGAAACCGCGCAGTTAACAAATGCGTGGTTTTGTTTTTTCTAAGCTATGGACTAGTCTTAGTTTTAGTGCTAATTTATCGCACGTTAATTGAACAAATTCTCTTCTTGGTCGAGCCTGTGACCAAATCCTTCTTAACTTAAGAAAACAGACCCTATTTTGACTAAACAAACTTCCACCACTATGAATCTTACTGAACTGAAGAACAGACCTGTGTCTGAACTTGTTAAACTTAGCGAAAGCCTAGGTCTTGAAAATCAAGCTCGCTTAAGAAAACAAGACATTATCTTCTCCATCCTTAAAGCACACGCAAAAAGTGGTGAGGACATCTTTGGTGATGGTGTTCTAGAAATTCTTCAAGACGGTTTTGGCTTCCTACGTAGCGCAGACAGCTCATACCTTGCTGGTCCTGATGATATTTATGTATCACCGAGCCAGATTCGTCGTTTTAACCTTCGTACAGGTGACTCTATTGGCGGTAAAATCCGTCCACCTAAAGATGGCGAACGTTACTTTGCTCTGCTTAAAGTAAATACGGTTAACTACGATAAACCAGATAACGCTCGTAACAAGATTCTTTTCGAAAACCTTACTCCTCTTCACGCCAACGAACGTATGGTGATGGAAGCGGGTAATGGTGCAACTGAAGATATCACAGCTCGTATTCTTGACCTTGCTTCTCCAATCGGCAAAGGTCAGCGTGGTCTGATTGTTGCTCCGCCAAAAGCGGGTAAGACAATGCTTCTGCAAAATATTGCTCAAAGCATTGCCCGTAACCATCCTGAGTGTGAACTAATGGTTCTACTTATCGATGAGCGCCCAGAAGAAGTAACAGAAATGCAGCGCCTAGTTAAAGGCGAAGTAATCGCATCGACGTTTGATGAACCAGCATCTCGCCACGTACAAGTAGCAGAAATGGTAATCGAGAAGGCGAAGCGTCTTGTTGAACACAAGAAAGACGTGGTTATCCTACTGGATTCAATTACTCGTCTAGCTCGTGCTTACAACACTGTGATTCCTTCATCAGGTAAAGTTCTTACTGGTGGTGTTGATGCGAATGCTCTACATCGTCCAAAGCGTTTCTTCGGTGCGGCACGTAACGTAGAAGAAGGAGGTAGCTTAACTATCATCGCAACAGCACTGGTTGATACTGGTTCTAAGATGGATGAAGTTATCTACGAAGAATTCAAAGGTACAGGTAACATGGAACTGCACCTTAACCGTAAGATTGCTGAAAAACGCGTATTCCCAGCGATTGATTTCAACCGATCTGGTACTCGTCGTGAAGAGCTTCTTACCAAGAACGATGAACTACAGAAGATGTGGATTCTGCGTAAGATTGTTCACCCAATGGGCGAAATCGATGCGATGGAATTCCTTATCGACAAGCTAGCAATGACTAAAACGAACGATGAGTTCTTTGACGCTATGCGTCGTCAGTAGTATTGATTAGCTTATAGTTATTAAAAAGCGCTGCCTTCGGGTGGCGCTTTTTATTTGCATTTTGTAGCGACAGCTTGCAGAATGGGCAAAAGTGTTACGAGGAAGTTAAAATGCAACATGGACTGTTGTCATCATTACTCCTGTCTACTTCACTGTTACTTTCACCGGTTGGTATGAGTTATGCCACCGAGATGTCTCCACTTACAGTAGAGTCTTGGCTTGAGAATGATCAAGTAAAACTGAAAACTGCTGAATTACTCGAGCTTGTCGTGCGTGACGAAGTCAATTCGCTACGCTTTTCGCTTGAGCGTCTGACATTTCCCCAGCAAGAGGTGGCTCGTTACCGGCTCTTGAAGAAGATCGAACAGCAAGAGATCGTTCTCACCCCTAAGATGTCTATTTTCATAGAACAGCAACTCGCTATCACGCCGACCTACCAAGTATTAGAGCGTGGGGATGGCTACGAGTTTACGGTACCTGCTTTTAATTACCCTTCGATTGCTAATCGACTGATCAAGCAATGGCACCAAGACCAGAAGACACTGGTGTTTGTACTGGATGCAGAAAAGCGGGAACTTAACCTTAATGAGTGGTTGTCAGGGCCTGAGCATCAAGTTCAAACGCGAGAAGCACTATTAATTCGAGAGCTAGACAGTTTGTCTCCTGAAGCGGTTGACTATCTGACTAAGCAACTCACCGCATCTTCTATTGTTAGCTGGTTACCCTCTACCGAGGTGGTAGTTCGATTAGCGCAAGTGAGCGAAGACCCTGAGGTCTATAAGATTCTATGGCGAATGAAGGCCGATTATCATAGCCAAGCAGAGTTAGAGCGACTTGCTAAAACTAAACAAACGTTCGCGTTGGAACAGGTAATGGCAGCGACTAAGAATCCTCGTTTGAAAGATGAAGCGATTACTTTGCTTACCAAGGTGAACCCGCTATCAGAAGAGGTGAAGCAGTTCCTTGTCTCTAGGATGGCGATTGCCGATGAAGCGCCATTAGTCGCCCGTGAATTAGCCAAACAAGGTCACACGCTCTGGTTGCAAGATCTTGTGAATGATAACCCTCAGGTGAAGAGCTCTTTGATCGAGCAAGCATTACCGTAAAGTGGATTTTGCCTCTCAATAACCACACTAAAAAGGGGGATCTCAGCGTCACCCTTTTTGATATACTGAGCGCAGAATAATCAGCATGTAGAAGCCCTATGAGTTTTAAAGATTTACGTGATTTTGTCGACCATCTTGAAAGCATTGGTCAGTTGAAACGCATTTCTCACCCTGTCGACCCAGACTATGAAATGACCGAGATTAGCGACCGTACTCTACGTGCTGGTGGCCCGGCTCTTTTATTTGAAAATCCCGTAGGCTATGACATGCCTGTTTTGACCAATCTATTCGGTACACCTGATCGGGTAGCCATTGGTATGGGGCGTCAAGAGGTCAAAGAGTTACGCGAAGTAGGTAAGTTGCTTGCTTACTTAAAAGAACCCGAGCCACCAAAAGGCTTTAAAGACGCTATCGATAAGCTGCCTGTGTTTAAGCAGGTCTTAAATATGCCAGCTAAGCGTCTTCGTAAGGCGGCCTGTCAACAAATCGTATGGCAGGGTGATGACGTCGACCTAGATAAAATTCCGGTGATGAGCTGTTGGGCGGACGATGTCGCGCCGTTGCTAACGTGGGGTTTAACGGTTACTCGTGGTCCAAACAAGAAACGCCAAAACTTAGGTATCTATCGTCAACAGAAGATCGGCAAGAATAAAATCATCATGCGTTGGTTGGCCCACCGTGGTGGAGCGCTTGATCTACGTGATTGGATGGAAACCAACCCAGGCAAGCCATTCCCTGTATCGGTAGCGTTTGGTGCCGATCCTGCCACCATTCTTGGTGCCGTTACGCCAGTTCCAGATACCTTATCGGAATACGCGTTTGCCGGCTTGTTACGTGGCAGTAAAACTGAGGTCGTTAAATCAATCAGTAACGACCTAGAAGTGCCAGCGAGTGCTGAAATCGTAATGGAAGGTTATATCGACCCGAATGAGTTCGCAGACGAAGGACCATACGGAGACCATACTGGTTACTACAACGAGAAAGAAAAGCATCATGTGTTTACTATTACTCATGTAACCATGCGCGAGAATCCGATCTATCACAGTACCTATACTGGCCGTCCACCTGATGAGCCTGCAGTATTAGGTGTTGCGTTAAATGAAGTGTTTGTTCCTATTCTTCAAAAGCAATTCCCAGAGATAGAAGACTTCTACTTGCCACCTGAAGGTTGTTCTTACCGAATGGCAGTAGTGACCATGAAGAAGCAATACCCAGGTCACGCTAAGCGAGTGATGATGGGTGTATGGTCTTTCCTACGCCAATTCATGTACACCAAATTTGTTTTGGTATGCGATGAGGATGTTAACGCACGTGATTGGTCTCAAGTGACCGCTGCTATGTGTGAACATATGGATCCGTCTCGTGATAGCCTGATGATAGAGAACACACCTATCGATTCACTAGACTTCGCATCGCCAGTGGTAGGTTTAGGCTCAAAAATGGGTTTAGACATTACTAAGAAGTGGGATGCGGAGCTGGCACTATCGCCTAATGCTAAACCTTTACCTATAGACAGTCAGCATATTGAAGGTTGCCTAGCTGAGCTAGCCGAAACCTTCCCTGAAATTATTGATATTCATTTGCAGAATGACAATGCGTGCATGGTCGTTGTGTCTATCGATAAGCAAGCTGCAGGTAACGGTAAGAAAATCATTGAAGCGGTTTGGTCTCAGTTTGATGAGAACAAGTTTGTCATCGTATGTGATAGTGACGTTAACGTCAGTGACTGGAATGACATTATCTGGGCGGTGACCACAAGAATGGATCCGGCAAGAGATACGTTCTTCCTGAAAAACCAAACTGGACACTCAAAAATGGGTCTAGATGCGACGAACAAGTTTGAAGGTGAATGCCTGCGTGAGTGGGGTGTTCCAATCACTAAGAACCCAGACGTCGTTAAAAAGATTGATAGCATTTGGGAACAACTAGGAATCTCATGAGCTTCCAAGTAATCTTATACCCAGAAAATATCAGTTTTACCGTAGAAAAAGGGCAAACGGTTTTGGATGCTGCGCTCAACAGCAATATCAATTTTCCAAACCGCTGCCAAGTTGGTGCATGCGCTATGTGTATGTGCAAAAAATTAGAAGGCAAAGTGAGTTACCACCTTGAACCCATGCTCACAGAGAAAGAGCAGTTACAAGGTTGGATTTTTGCTTGCCAAGCATTTGCAGAAAGTAATTTAGTTCTAACCTTTGCCGATTAAGGGTTAGTGAGAGGAAGAACATGACTATTAAATGTAAAGTGAAATCTATCGAGCCTTTGGCTTGTAACACTTACCAAATCCTACTTCACCCAGAAATACCGGTAGCTTTTAAAGCGGGCCAATACTTGATGGTTGAAATGGGTGAAAAAGACAAGCGTCCATTTTCGATTGCAAGCAGCCCTTGTCGTCATGAAGGCGAGCTTGAGTTACACATTGGTGCAGCTGAGCACAATGCTTACGCTTCAGAAGTTGTTGAGGCAATGAAGAAAGCGCAAGCGGAAGATGGCGACATAGCTATTGATGCTCCGCACGGTGATGCGTGGGTTAAAGAAGAAAGCGATCGTCCTCTGTTACTAATTGCTGGTGGTACTGGCTTCAGCTACGTGCGCTCTATTCTCGATCACTGCATCGCGCAGAACAGTAAAAAAGAGATTCATCTATACTGGGGCGCAAAAGATGAGTGCCAGCTGTACGCGAAAGAAGAGCTTGTCGACATTGCAGCAAAACACAGCAATGTGCATTTTGTACCAGTAGTAGAAGAAGCACCTGAAGTTTGGCACGGTCAAACGGGTAACGTACTTGAAGCAATCACGCAAAGTTTCGAATCATTAGCTGATTTTGATATCTACATTGCGGGCCGTTTCGAAATGGCAGGTGCTGCAAGAGACTTGTTTACTCAGAATAAAGAAGCAAAGCGTGACCATATGTACGCAGATGCTTACGCGTTTATCTAAGATTTCTTTCAGATTTAGAGCAAAAAGAGAGCAGAAATGCTCTCTTTTTTCCGTTTAGGTGAACTATTAAGCACTTAAGCTTTGTTTATTCATTTTTCATGAAAAAGTAGTTGCTAAGCTGAGAGGGTTCCCTATAATGCGACACCACTGAGACGGCAGGCGCCACAAGGCTTCAGCAAGAATCAGTCAGACGGAAAGCGACAAAAATTAATTTTCAAAAAGTGTTTGACACTGAATGTTAATTCGCTAGAATGGCCGTCCACTTTGAGAGGCTCCTTACTTAAAAGGAACGCTCAACAAGTGAAGCTCTTTAACAATTTAAACCTATCAATCTGTGTGGGCACTCGTTGATGAATATCAATACGTCATTCTTAGGAATGGCAGTTACTTCGGTAACACAATGATTTCAATGAACTGAGTGACCAATACGTTTAACTACTTGTAGTTATTCGGCACAGTCAATTCATTATCATTCTGTTGGAATGGTAATAGCTTTAGAATTACATGTTCATTTTCGAATGAATATTAGTTTTGAAGTCAGTATTCGTTGAGTCACAAAATCTTAAATTGAAGAGTTTGATCATGGCTCAGATTGAACGCTGGCGGCAGGCCTAACACATGCAAGTCGAGCGGAAACGACA
>NZ_JBFSTC010000029.1:0-52486 GCF_041466605.1 Vibrio sp. 10N.247.310.17
CATATCACTTACTACCGTTTTTGTTTTAAGTTCCCGCTAATCCGCGATGAACCATAAAAAAGGGCGACTCTTTTGAGTCACCCTTGGAATCATTTAATGTGCTGTTAAACAACCGCTCATTGCTATTAATTAAATAGCTAAACAGTGAGTAAGCCAAAATTAGCGATTAAGCTTCTTTTGTTGTTGAGTGCTTACCTAGCTCGATTTGTTGTTGATTTTTTTTATATAGGTTTTCAAAGCAGTAATTTGTTGCTTCGATGTAGCCTTCAACACTACCGCAGTCAAAACGTTGGCCTTTAAATTTGTAAGCCAATACACAGCCTGCTTTTGCTTGTTTCAGCAATGCATCAGTGATCTGGATCTCACCGCCTTTGCCTGGCTCTGTCTGCTCGATAAGCTCAAAGATATCTGGGGTCAGGATATAACGGCCAATGATCGCTAGGTTGCTTGGAGCAGTACCTGGCTCTGGTTTTTCTACCATGTCATCGACACGGAACAGGTCATCTTTGATCATCTCGCCAGAGATAACACCGTATTTGTGAGTCTCTTCTTCAGGAACTTCTTGTACTGCCACAATTGAACAGCGGAATTGCTTGTATAAAGCAACCATTTGAGCCAATACACCTTGCTGTTCGTTCACACAAAGGTCATCAGCAAGCACAACGGCGAAAGGCTCATCACCCACAAGTTCACGACCAGTCAAGATAGCATGGCCTAGACCTTTCATTTCGCGTTGACGAATGTAGGTAAAGTTTGCTGCTTCAATCGTCTCACGAATATTGATCAGCAAGTCTTCTTTATTGGTACCGCTAATTTGGTGCTCTAGCTCGTAGTTCTTATCAAAGTGATCCATCAGTGAATGTTTACCACGGCCAGTAACGATGCACATTCCATCCATACCGGCTTCGATAGCTTCCTCTACACCGTATTCAATCAGAGGTTTGTTTACTACAGGCATCATTTCTTTCGGCATTGACTTAGTTGCTGGTAAAAAACGTGTACCGTAGCCTGCTGCCGGGAAAAGGCACTTTTTGATCATGATAAGACCCTTTATCTATAATAATTATTGATTCAACTGATTTGTTGATATTTCTGAGGGCAACTCTAGCATATGTTATGTCGAAATTTCAGCAACAATACCAATGATTACTCGAGCTTCCCTCAAAATTATTGTCAGATTAGAGGCGGAGTGGTTATGCAAGCAAGTTTTGGTTTGCCCATGCAATAGCTTGGACTCTATTTTTCACCGCTAACTTACGGAATATTTGATAGAGGTGGGATTTGACCGTGAATTCGCTAATGAAAAGGTCATCGGCTATTTGAGTATTTGATGATCCTGATTGAAGGCAGCGAATGACTTGGATTTCACGAATAGTTAAATCAACATTGGTTGGGGTCGTATTGGTATTGACCATATTACGATAATAAAACAGAAGTTGATTAGTCACCTTCCTAGGTAGCCAGTTGTCACCATCGATCACTTCTTGAAGACCACGAGCAATCTTGTCCTTTTGTTCAGTGTTGTAAAAGAGTCCTTTTAGTACCCCATAGGTAAGAAGCTCTGAGGTTGGAAGTTGCTGGGGGACATTGAATAAAATGATTTCGTGATTTTTCCACATAACAGTCAGGTTAGGACAAATAACCAGTAGTTGTGGTACCTCTCTATAATCGACGAGCAAGATCCGGTTACTCTGCTTTCTATCAACTAACATTAATTCGTCGGGTGTCATTTTGTAGAGAATAATAGATAAGTGCTTTTCTATCTCCTTTACATGTAGATAGGTATCGTTTGGGTCGATGCACAGAAAGTGTAAAGTGCGAGCGTATCTTGATTTTCTCATTGAAACGTCCTGTTTGAGTGGGATTAGATTCCACGTTGTCATGCAGGCTTTCGCTTCTCTAGCGCCTTGATAGTGACTTGCGTTGAATATCAATTATCAAAGTAAATGAGTGGTTTGTAAGTGGAGAAAAAAGCAACATCGCTTTGAATATCATGATTTGTTACGTTTTTATTCTTTGTGGTGGAGTGAGAATAGGAAGCGATTTATCACAGCAGAAAAGCATGCTATTCTTGTGCGCTAAAATTTTCTGAGACTATGAATTTAGACGGAGCAAATCATGGCTAGCCGTGGAGTTAACAAAGTTATATTAGTGGGTAACCTAGGTAATGACCCTGAAATTCGTTACATGCCAAATGGCGGTGCAGTAGCGAACATTACCATTGCAACGTCAGAGTCATGGCGTGACAAAGCAACTGGCGAACAGCGCGAAAAAACAGAATGGCACCGTGTTGCTCTGTTTGGCAAGCTGGCGGAAGTTGCTGGTGAGTACCTACGTAAAGGTTCCCAAGTTTACATTGAAGGTCAACTTCAAACGCGTAAATGGCAAGATCAAAGCGGTCAAGATCGCTACACAACAGAAGTCGTTGTTCAAGGCTTCAACGGTGTAATGCAAATGCTTGGCGGTCGTGCTCAAGGCGGTGCTCCTGCCCAAGGTGGTATGGGTAACAACCAACAGCAAGGTAGTTGGGGTCAGCCACAGCAGCCACAACAACAGCAGCAACAATACAGTGCGCCAGCTCAACAGCAGCCGAAAGCACCTCAACAAGCTCCTCAGCAGGCTCAACCTCAATATAATGAGCCGCCGATGGATTTTGATGATGACATCCCATTTTGAGGACTGTTTTTAATATATTATAAAAGCAGTATTAAATTGGAAGAAGCCGCGTTCGTCGCGGCTTTTTGTTACCTACAATTCTTAACGCTTTATTTACAACGTCAATTTATAGTATAAGTAGCAATACGGTATAATGTGAGTTGAAAAGGATTTCGTTATTCATGAGATATACCCCGACACTAAAATTGAGCACTCGATTGGTCGCATTTGTCACCGTGATAGTGATCAGTGCGATGTTCATCCTTTTTATTGGTGGCACACTCTCCTTTAAGCGTATAGGACAGGAATATTTAGATCATTATTTGGTTGGCATTGTTGACGTCGTAGATAAAGAGATGGAAGATCCAGATGCTGCGTATTCAATGCAACGTTGGATGCCGAAGATGTTGCAGGCAAGCAATATCGTTGAGATGAAGCTTTCAAACAAAACCGGTATCGTTTACCGATTTAAAGATACCTCCCCACAAATTGATCCAAACCGTCTCTATGAAAGAAGCTTCATTTTAGATCGAAATGAAGGCTATCAAATCGAATTTAAAGCACTCCCCCCTTATATTGGTTACAACTACTCGATTGAAGCTATGTGGTCGATTACTTTGGCGGTGGCATTGATCCTTTTTTGTTTGGCCCGTGGTGTTCGTTGGTTAAAAGAACAGTTAATGGGCTCAGAGATTTTGGAAGAGCGAGGGAGAATGATCCTTGCTGGGCAGGTAGAGGCTCATTCAAAAGGGGACGAGCGAGAATGGCCATATACGGCAAGTGAAGCGCTTGATGTACTGATTGAAGAGTTGAAAGATGCACGCCAAGAGCGAAGTCGCTTTGATACTTTTATTCGCACCCATACTTTTCTAGATAAGCTCACTGGTACAGCCAACCGAGTACTATTTGATAACAAACTTGAATCTGTACTGCATGAAAGTGGCGCTCGTGGAGGCGTTTTACTGATACGTATCGACGAGTGGGAACAAGTTCGAGATGCCAATGACAAGCAGATCACTGACGGATTTATTATTGAAGTTGGTGAAGTGTTGTCGAATATTGTTCAGCGTTATCCCGATGTCATTTTTTCTCGTTATTACGAAGCAGACTTTGCCGTGTTTATTCCGCATCAAGGAACAAAGGATATTGCAACGTTGGCTGCTCAATGTTTAAGGCAATTAGATAAATTGACTCCGCCGGAGCCTTTGGAATCAGATAATTGGTGCCATATTGGTGTGACAATGTATACCGAAGGTGAACGCCATAGCCAAATTATGGATGAAACGGAAACGGCGTTAAAGAGCGCTCAGTTAGAGCGCATTAATAACTGGAGCCGTTACCCAAAAGAAAATAAAAGTGAGATAGACAGAGGCAGTGTTCGCTGGAGAACATTACTTGATAAAGCCCTGCTACCTGAAAATTTAGTAATCTTTGCTCAGCGGTGTTATCTTATGCCGGATTCAGGTCAAGTTAATGAATTGCATAAAGAAATATTTATTAGAATTCAAGATCCAGACAAAGGTCTATTGAAATCTTCTCGTTTTATGTCTGCGGTAGAACAAGTCGGTTATCAAGCTCAAATGGATCAATCGGTTTTGACGGTTTTGTTTAAGTCGCTGAAAGTATCAACACAGCCTGTCAATTATTCGGTGAACTTGAGTGTCACTCCGTTTGCAAATAAATCACATTTTAAATGGTTCAGAAGTGAGTTGTTACAGCTCTCTGCTCAGCATCGTTCTCAGCTTGCTTTTGAGTTTTCAGAAGGCCATCTAATTACTCACCTTGATTATATGCGACCAGTGGCGAAGATGTTACGAGGGTTAGGGTGTAAAGTGGTGGTTGGCCAAGCTGGGCGAACCATTGTTAGTACTCATTATATAAAGGATTTGAAGGTTGACTATATTAAGCTTCATCGAAGTTTGGTAAAGAAAATCGATCAAAGGCATGAAAACCAACTGTTTGTTCGAAGTCTGATTGGAGCATGCGGTGATTCTCCAACTGAAGTGATCGCGGTCGGAGTTGAGACAAAGCAAGAAAAGAATACCTTGATAGAGTTAGGCATTAACGGTTATCAAGGGAGATATTTTGACGAAGAACAACAAATAATTCCCTTGCCTACTCAAGGGGAGAAGACAGTGAAAGCTGAATCCGTTGTAAAAGTCGGTCGAAGAAATCGATGGCGTAAGAGTAATAGTTAAGCATGAATTTTAAAGCGATTTTAGACAAAATAAAGCCAACGAATAATAACGGTAGTTCTCAAGTTGTCCTTTTGGGCAATGATACCGTTTATATTTCATCGACTGAGTCAAAACCTCAAGTCACCAGTTTCCCTGTGGTTAACGGTGACTGGGAAAGTGCGCTGAAAAAATTGTTAAGCAGTGAGTCGCTTACTAGTGATAGCCTTCAGCTAATTGTCTGTGCGAACTACTACCAAACCTATCAAATTGATAAACCGGACATTCCACAGAGTGAATGGTCGGTTGCATTGCCTTTTCTATTGAAAGATCTGATCTCTGAAAGGGTGACTGATATTACAGCGAGTGCGGTAGCGCTACCGACCTCAAATAAGCTACAAGTGTATGTTTTGCCTAAAAAGCTATTGGACAAGCTTGTAAGCATTACTAATTCAGCACAAGTTGATCTTAAAGGTATTGCTCCCGAAGATGAAGTTTGGGGCTACAGTGCTGGTGAGCTCTCTAATTTCATTCTTTTACAGCGCAGCCCCAACTCACATTTTAAGCTTGGTGCATTTGTTGAAAACACGGTTTGCTTCCAAAGAACAATCCGCAGTGTTGTCCCCCCATTAACTGGTACCGCATCAAGTGCATTGCAGTTGGATGGTCTAGCTTTAGAACTCCAAAGGTCGATTGATTACCTTTCTTCTCAAATTAAAGGCACCCAACTTCATCAGTTAAAAATATGCTGTGATGAGGAAGATGAAGCTGAATTGCAGAGCGTGTTAAATAGCACATTGAGTTCGACCGTTTCTTTGCTTGTTGAAGGTGAACGCGAAAATTCAGAGAAATGGTTAGTTACGCTCGCGGCTGAAAAGAATATTTTTAACGTTAATCTCTACCCTGAGCACCTTAAGCCTAAAAAAGAGTATTTCACTCTAGTGAATGTGGTCATGGTTTGGGGGCTTGTGTGTACCTTGTTGCTTGGCAGTTATTGTGTAATGCAGTATCAAGCATTGAGTTTGGATGAAGAGCTAGCAGCTTTACAATATGACTTGAATCAGCTTAACCAAGAAGTTAACCAATTAAACAGTCAGTTAATTCAACATAAACCGTCTCCAAACAAGGTAGCTGCGGTAGCTCGTCTCACTAGTGAGACGCAAGCCAAAAAAGAGGCGTTGAAGGCGGTCGGTCAATTCGATGAATCTCAGCAAGTCGGGTATTCTGGCGTCATGAACTCCTTCGCTCAATTAGGCCGAAATGACATCTCGCTTTCGCATATATACATGACTCACGATACCTTAGAGCTTAATGGTTTTGCCCGTGATGCAAGTGTAGTTCCAAATTGGGTTGGTCAATTTAAGAATGAACTTAATTTAGTCGGACGTACCTTTGAAAAGATAAAGATAGGTCGTAATGAGCAAGATGTGGTGACGTTTGAGTTAAGTACTCATAGGGAGGGTGAATAATGCAACTGTGGAATCAGCTTAGCGATAAGTTTCTTGCATTAAGCCTGAGAGAGAAATGGCTACTTTTCGTGTGTGGTCTAGTGGGCTTATCCATGCTTGTATTTACCTTATTGATTGAACCTGCATATCTTGATTTACAAGAAAAGAATGTGAAGTCGATGAGCCTTACGCAGTCAAATCAGAAACAACAAGGTGAATTACTTGCTCTACAAGCCAAGTTGAACAAAGACCCAGATAAAGAAATTGATCTTGAGTTAAAAAAACTATTGGTTGAGAGCCAAGAGCTATCATTTGAGCTCGCTGAAATCGTTGATAGGTTGGTTACGCCTTCTCAAATGGCGCAGTTATTAGAGAGCGTTCTTAATGCAGGTAATGGACTGAAGCTTGAGTCTTTAGAATCGTTACAACCAGAAGCTATTTCGGACAATCAAGAGAACAGTGACAATTCAAAGTACTTTCTCCATCCTGTTAGAATGGAGTTGACGGGTAGCTACTTCGATATTTCAATTTATCTTCAAGCACTTGAGTCACTTCCTGTGAGCTATTATTGGCGTACGTTTGAGTATTCAGTAGAAGAATATCCCAAAGCTCGACTTGTGTTCGAGGTTTACACCCTAGGTACCAGACAGGAGTTTATCGGTGGTTAGAACTCTAGTGTTATCTTTGCTGTTTGGTAGTTCAGTGGTATGGGCAGAACAAGACCCGACTGCGCCATTAGGTTGGCTTTCGCCCCAACAGAAATCAGCATCAGCTAAAAAGGCGCCAGTTCAATATCGTTTACCGTCTCTAGAGAGCATTGTTTGCAAGGGCGATACACCTTGTTATGCGATTATGAATGGTCAGATTCTCGAACAAGGAGAAACGATCAGAGGGTACCGAGTTAAGAACATAGATCCAGAGTACGTCACTCTGCTGAGAAGCTCTAAGCAGTGGAAATTAGAGATGTTCTCTTTAGATGTTAAGAATAATTAAGGTTAGAGTGAAGACATGCGTAAACTTGTAGTAGCAATTCTAGTGTCATCTTTAGTCGGCTGTTCGATGGGGCATAGAGACCCTGTTGAGATAAAAGAGTCTTTAAACGAATCTATTAATGAAGCGAATAGCAAAGCACTTCATAACTTACCTTCGTCGGTACAAGATGACCTTATGCCTCAGCTAAGTTCGGACTCTATGTCTCCGAATGTGGAAACCGTCAAGCGCTTTCGTATTCAAGCAAAAGGCGTTGAAGCGAGAACCTTTTTTGCAAGCCTAGTGAAAGGTACAGAGTACAGTGCCGCGATTCATCCAAGCGTTGCTGGAAAACTTACTCTAAATCTAACAGACGTGACCTTAGATGAAGTTCTGGCTGTTGCTCAGGATATGTATGGTTACGATATTGAAAAACGTGGCAAAGTGATTCAAATTTATCCGGCTGGTTTGCGTACAGTCACGATTCCTGTGGATTACTTGCAAGTAAAGCGTTCTGGTCGTTCTTTAACGACGATTACTACTGGAACAATTTCCACTTCAGACTCTAACTCGAACTCATCTAACTCGAATTCTAATTCGTCTAACTCGAATTCAAACTCATCAAACTCGAACTCCAATTCGTCTAGCTCCACATCTAACGGTGGTACGGAGATTGAAACGATATCTGAAAGTGATTTTTGGCCGCAGCTTGAAGCGGCAGTCGCTCACTTAATTGGTTCTGGTGATGGGCAAAGCGTTGTGGTTACGCCACAAGCGAGTGTGATTACGGTACGTGCTTACCCCGATGAAATCCGAGAGGTTCGTGAGTTCCTTGGTATTTCTCAGAAACGTCTGCAGCGCCAAGTTATCTTGGAAGCCAAAATCATGGAAGTGACACTTAGTGACGGCTATCAACAAGGCATTAACTGGACCAAGATGTTTTCGTCGAACGGTACTAACTACACGCTAGGTATGGGTTCTATCGTTAAAAATGCAGCCGGTACGATCATCCCAGGCAAACTACCAGGCATGGACCCAATCGGTACCGCTTTAGGTGGTCAATCTAACCTCGTTGTTTCTGGTGGCAGCTTTGAAGCAGTATTGAGTTTTATGGATACACAGGGTGACTTGAATGTGTTATCTAGCCCAAGAGTGACAGCAGCTAATAACCAGAAAGCGGTTATAAAAGTGGGTATAGATAAATATTTCGTGACGAATTTATCAAGTTCGGTCGGTAGTGGTGATAACGCGAATGTTGCCCCTGAAGTTGAGCTAACCCCGTTCTTCTCCGGTATTTCTTTGGATGTGACGCCGCAGATCGATGATAAAGGAAATGTGTTCCTGCATGTTCACCCCGCAGTGATTGAGGTGGAAGAGGAAGTGAAAGAGCTTAATCTTGGCTCAACAACTGGTGTTGTGACGCTGCCGTTGGCTAAAAGCTCTATTCGTGAATCTGACTCCGTGATTCGAGCGCAAGATGGTGATGTGGTTGTTATTGGCGGATTGATGAAATCAAACACCAGTGACATGACTTCAAAAGTTCCATTTCTTGGTGATATCCCGGCACTCGGTCATTTGTTCCGTAATACCAGTCAACTCACTCAAAAAACTGAACTCGTTATTTTATTAAAGCCAACGGTTGTAGGTGTAAATACTTGGCAATCAGAAATGGAGCGTTCTCGAGATCTTTTACAAGAATGGTTCCCTGATGAATAGTAACCACTCACTTTATCAATGCAGATTGGTAGTGAATTACTAAGCTAGGTCGTCTTATGTATCAAGCTCATTTTGATTTTGAACAGTTACCATTTACGTTAACGCCGAATACCGATTTTTTTTATGGTTTAGCACCTCATTTTGAGGCAATTCAAACGGTAATGTCGGCGTTAGAAATGGGCGAGGGGGTAGTTAAGGTTACAGGAGAGGTCGGCACAGGCAAAACCATGGTGTGCCGAATGCTAGTCAATCATCTCAATGATTGTACTGCTTTAATCTACCTGCCTAACCCAGTGCTATCTGGTGCTGACTTACGACAAGCCGTGGCTAAAGAGCTGGGTTTGACTATTGATAATCCAGCAGCTTTAGTTGATAACATTCAACACAAGCTTATTGAATTGCACAACTCAGGTTTACGAGTGGTTGCGATTCTTGATGAGGCCCAGGCGTTGTCAGATGAAGCTCTAGAGACCTTAAGGTTGTTTGGTAACTTAGAAACTGAAGATAAAAAGCTGCTGCAAATTGTTCTATTAGGGCAGCCGGAATTGGATGCTCGATTAGAGGCTTATCATCTAAGGCAATTTCGTCAAAGAATCACATTTAGTTCGACACTGAGGCCACTGACTCTCGATGAAACGGTAGCTTACATTGATAACCGGATCGCTAAATCTGGTGGCAAATATGCTCCCTTTAGCCTGAGCCATAAAAAAGCGATCTGGCGCTCTTCTTTGGGGATCCCAAGGTTGATTAACCAGTTGTGTCATAAAGCTTTGTTGCTTGCTTTTAGTGAAGATAAGCAAAATATAGAAAACCAACATCTCTTTGCTGCAATGCATGAAACATACGATGTGTGTAAACCTAAATTTAAAACGCCAATGCTGTGGGGTTGGAACTAATTATGAGCGTCATTAATAACGCCTTGTCTGAATTGGCAAAAAAAGAGTCAACAGCATCGATTGAAGCTGCGGTGGTACCTAAAGTAAAAACACGCTCTCCATTGGTTTGGGTGGTCGCAGGTTTTACCCTTAGCTTGGCCATGGGGGGCTGGGCTATATCACAAGGCCCAGCTGTCGATAACTCAATATCAACTCGAGATATACAAGTTTCCGTTATTGATACTTCAGAAGGCAATTCAGAGGGTAGTCCTGAAGCGGCCATTACTCAACCTGTATCCTCGCCGACTAAGAAGTTAGTGACGCTAGATTCAGCGAACCTTTCGGCTCACAACACGGCAATACTAAAAAGTACTCAATCTAAATCGGATTCAGTCATTGCTGCATCAACTCAGTCAGTTACAAAGCCTAAAGTAAACCCTGAATCTCAAGCTATACCTAAATCTCAAAGCACACCTAAAGCAAAAGTAGCAAAGCCAATGCTTGTTGCTAGCGTGGCTAAAAAAGATCCCACACCAGTATCAAATCAACCTGAAACGTCTGGCGATTTAGAAAGTAATGGAATGTTGATTGAGCAGATAGAATTAACGCCTGAACAACTTTCTATTAATGCTCAAGGCCGAGCTCAGAAAGCTCTTGATGCCAATGACCTTTCTGGTGCGTTGAAAGGTTATAACGAAGCGCTTCGTTATGATCCAAGAAATGAAGATGTCCGTCAGAAACTAGCAATTCTCTATTTTGGTAAAGGTGATACTCGCAAAGCGTATGAGTTATTTCAGTCGGGTATCAAACTCAATATCAACAGTGAAAAACTGCGCCTAGGTTTATCGAAGCTACTTGTGAAAGCCAATCAAGCGGAAGCTGCTTTGAGCCCATTAATACACTTACCACCTAGTCCAACTCAAGACTACTTAGCAATGCGCGCTGCATTAAGTCAAAAGTCTCAGCAAGAAGATATTGCGCTAGAGAGCTACCAAAAATTGACTGAGGTCGATTCAGATAATGCTCGCTGGTGGTTAGGTTTAGCGATTCAGCAAGAACGTCAGCTTGATTTCATGGCTGCAAAGCAATCATACCAAGGAGCATTGGTTAGAGTTGGGATCTCATCTCAGTCGCAAGGCTTTGTACGTGATCGTTTAAAAATACTCAATGCTTTAGAGGAGAGTGGCGATGCAAATTAGATTAAGAAAAAGGCTCGGTGATTTGCTCGTAGAAGAGGGCATCATTACTGAAGATCAAGTTGAACAAGCTCTGGCCGCTCAAAAAAGGACAGGCCGCAAGCTTGGTGATGCACTGATCGAGCTTGGCTTTTTATCAGAGCAGCAAATGCTCAGTTTCTTGTCGCAACAGCTTGCTATTCCTCTTATTGATATTAGCCGAGCTAATGTTGACGTCGAAGCTGTGCAGCTTTTACCTGAGGTTCATGCTCGCCGCCTTCGAGCTTTGGTCATTGGGCGTCAAGGTGACACATTACGTGTTGCAATGAGTGATCCTGCTGATCTGTTTGCCCAAGAATCTTTGCTGAGTCAACTAGGCGACTACGCACTCGAATTTGTCGTCGCACAAGAGAGACAATTAGTTGATGGTTTCGACCGTTATTACCGAAGAACCAAAGAGATTGCCTCATTTGCTGAGCAGCTTCATGCTGAGCATAAAGTTAATGAAGCCTTTGACTTTGATATCGCTGAAGAAGACAGCGACGAAGTTACGGTCGTTAAGCTAGTAAACTCGCTGTTTGAAGATGCTATTCAAGTTGGTGCGTCTGATATTCATATTGAACCAGATTCAAACGTATTACGTTTACGTCAGCGTATTGATGGTGTCCTGCATGAAACGTTGTTGAATGAAGTGAATATTGCTTCTGCACTGGTTTTGCGTTTGAAGCTGATGGCTAACCTCGACATTTCAGAGAAACGACTGCCTCAAGATGGTCGCTTTAATATTCGCGTTAAAGGTCAATCGGTCGATATTCGTATGTCGACTATGCCAGTACAGCACGGTGAGTCAGTGGTTATGCGTTTGCTTAATCAATCGGCTGGCCTACGTAAATTGGAGTTGTCAGGCATTCCGAGTGATTTGCTCGTTCGTCTTCGTCATCAATTACGCCGCCCACATGGCATGATTCTCGTAACCGGGCCTACGGGCTCAGGTAAAACAACGACTCTATACGGTGCGTTAAGTGAATTAAACGAACCGGGTAAAAAGATCATTACCGCTGAAGACCCTGTAGAATACCGTCTTCCTCGTGTGAATCAGGTTCAGGTAAACCCTAAGATTAACCTCAATTTCTCAACGATTTTGAGAACCTTCCTACGTCAGGATCCGGATATCATTCTTATTGGTGAGATGCGAGATCACGAAACCGTTGAAATTGGTTTGAGAGCGGCACTTACTGGTCACTTAGTGTTAAGTACTCTGCATACCAACGATGCAGTAGACAGTGCACTGCGTATGATGGACATGGGGGCTCCGGGTTATCTGGTAGCAAGTGCTGTTCGAGCCGTGGTCGCACAGCGGTTAGTTCGTAAGGTATGTACTGATTGCAAGGTTGATGATGAGCTGGATGAAGCGCGTAAGCAATGGTTGAGTGTTCGTTTCCCAAACCAGCGAGGTACGCCATTTATGAAAGGGCGTGGTTGTCAAAATTGTAATTTGACAGGCTACAGTGGTCGTGTTGGTGTGTTTGAAATGTTGGAGCTCGATCAGCCTATGATGGATGCGCTTAGAGCCAATGATGCCGTTGGTTTTGCTCAAACGGCAAGACAGTCTGAAAACTACAAACCGCTGTTAGCTTCTGCGATGGAATTGGCCATGCAGGGTGTTGTGAGCTTTGATGAGGTAATGAACCTTGGCGAAGGTGATGCTTCTGGTGCCACTGATCCAATTTATCTGTAGGGGTAGAGTGATATGCCAACTTATCGTTATGTAGGTCGCAGTTCTGATGGCAGTCAAGTGACAGGCCAGTTGGATGCGAATAACGAAGATCTTGCTGCTGACAGCTTGATGAGTAAAGGGATCATTCCAACTTCGATTAAACTTGGAAAAAGTGGCGGTTCAATCCTGGATATGGATGTATCCAGTCTGTTCTCCCCGAATGTGCCTTTAGAGGTGTTGGTTCTGTTTTGCCGACAGTTGTATAGTTTAACTAAGGCGGGTGTTCCGCTATTAAGATCGATGAAAGGGTTAACTCAACATTGTGAAAATAAGCAACTGAAAGTAGCACTTGAAGAAGTGGTCGCTGAACTTACAAATGGTCGTGGATTAGCGGCATCGATGCAAATGCACCCTAAGGTATTTAGTTCATTGTTTGTATCGATGATCAGTGTTGGTGAGAATACAGGTCGTTTAGATCAGGCATTGTTACAACTGGCTGGATACTACGAACAAGAGGTTGAAACTCGAAAGCGAATCAAAACGGCAATGCGTTACCCAACGTTCGTGATTACTTTTATTACAATCGCTATGTTTGTCTTGAATATATTCGTGATTCCTCAGTTTTCGAGTATGTTCGCGCGTTTTGGGGTCGACTTACCACTTCCAACTCGTATTTTAATGGGGATGTCTGAGTTCTTTGTTAATTACTGGGGGTTAATGCTTGGATTAATCTTTGGTCTTGTTTTTGCTTTTAAAGCATGGGTTAAGACAGATAAAGGGTGGGAAAAGTGGGATCGGCTGCGCTTAAAAATGCCAGTGATTGGTGGAGTGGTCAATCGAGCTCTATTGTCGCGTTTCTCTCGTACCTTTGCTTTGATGCTAAAAGCAGGCGTACCACTTAACCAATCGTTATCGCTATCGGCTGAAGCTCTGGACAATCGTTTTTTAGAACTTCGTGTTCAAGGCATGAAATCGGCAATAGAAGCGGGAAGTACCGTGTCTTCTACCGCGATTAACAGCGAAATTTTTACACCACTCGTGATACAAATGATTTCTGTGGGTGAAGAAACGGGTCGTATTGATGAGTTGCTGCTTGAAGTTGCGGATTTTTACGACCGAGAGGTTGATTACGATCTAAAAACGTTAACCGCTAGAATTGAACCTATTCTGTTGACGATCGTTGCGGGAATGGTGCTGGTTTTAGCTCTGGGTATTTTCTTGCCAATGTGGGGAATGCTGGATGCAATCAAAGGTTAGGGGATGCTGAATAACCTACAGCGCTCACGTTTTGTTATTTGGGTTGCGGTTATTCTTTTTCTCGTTATGGGTTTGCTTTCTGTATGGAAAACAGTAGAAGAAGAAGCAACGAACACGGCATTAATCGTTGCGAGCAAGCGAATTCTTGAGCAAGCGAATTTGTTCAAACAGCAGTATTTGTTATCTGGTGTGGAGCAAAAGAATGATGCGAAACCGCCAAAGACTTACAGCAGAACGGGGTGGGTTATGCCAATTCAAGACTCGGCTCGAAATTGCGGTTATTGGTTGGAGCAATTATATCCTAAGGGGCGTATTTTAGGTCTCAGCTCTCCAAACATTGAAGACAAAAGTGATAACATTCATTTTCATTGCCGTTATCATTATAGTGATAAGTATCAGATAGATATATTACTCAAAAAAGAAAGATTTAGTGTCAAAGTCAATATATTGGCCTTGTGAACGTATTGGCGCTGTTTTTATGGTTTTATGCATGGTCAAATGTATAATGCGCATTAGCAATTAGATGAGTAGGTAGAAAGTGCTTAAAAATCAAAAGGGTTTCTCCCTAGTTGAGTTAGTCATAGTGATTGTTGTTGTGGGTTTATTAGCTGTTGCAGCTTTACCTCGTTTCTTGGATGTGACAGACGAAGCCAAGAAAGCCAGTATTGAAGGTGTCGCGGGTGGTTTTGCGACAGGCGTACTTTCAGCAAGAGCGCAATGGGAAGCAGAAGCTCGTCCATCAGAAAAAATTGGTATTGAAACATACAATACTGTAAATTACGATGGTGTTGATTTTTGGCTAACCAGATCAACAAGTAGCAATGGAAGTACTAATTTTAGAGACGGCTACCCATGGTCTATAAACACAAATTCAGCTTCAGCTCCGTCTAATGATGTGACTGATGTTTCGTGTGTCGATTTAATGGAAAACCTTCTTCAGAACCCACCAAAAGTTGGAACATTAACCGATGTGGCTAATGGTTCGAATTACAAATATTCAGCGCAAGCGGATAATAGCAATGACTACTGCACTTACATTCAATTGGAAGGCGGTACTCAGCATCAATTTGTTTACGAGATTAGAACTGGTCGTGTGACCGTAACACTGCAGTAAACCTGCGTTTAAATATACATAGAGAGAAAAGACTATGAAAAAACAAAGCGGTTTCACCCTAATAGAACTAGTGGTGGTAATTGTTATTCTAGGTATTCTTGCAGTTACTGCAGCACCTCGTTTTCTAAATTTACAAGATGATGCTCGTACCGCTTCTTTAGAAGGGCTGCGTGGTGCAGTTGCGGGCGCAATGGGAATAACTTATGGACGTGCTGCTATTGCTGCTATTGAAGGTACGACTTATACAGCATGGACTAATGCAAGCGCACCTGGAACGGTAATTGACAATATCGCTCATCATTTTGGTTACCCAACGGCAGTTAGCGATGATACAGCTAACCTTGGAGGTATCGTTCAAGCTTTAGACTTATCTGATGAGTTCGTTGTCCTACAATCGGAAAAAACAGCTACAACTCAAAATAACCTATGGATCGACCTAGGTTTTAAGGGCTTTACAAAGCAGTGTGTTCGTTATACTGCCGCTACGAATGCGAATACCCCTGCAACAGTTGCGTTGCAAGCTGGTGCTAATGGCACAGCTTGTGGTGCTCAGTAAATAACCAAATTGACGAATGTATAGGCCAGCATTGCTGGCCTTTTTTCTGTCTGAAATTCAGGTAAGCAGCAAAGACAAATTCCGTTCCCTGAGTTACACTTAATCTTTAAACTATCAAATATTTAGCGGATTGGGTGTCGGTGAATAAATTCAATAGAACATACAGAAACCGCTGTTTTCAGCAACAAGGCTTTACTTTAATCGAGTTGATCATTGTGATGTTGTTGATAGCGATTGTCTCTGCCTACGCTGCTAGCCGTCTTTCCGGAAGGGATAGTTTTTCTGCCTTCGCAGCTCAAGAGCAAGTGGTTTCTGTTATTCGTCAAGTTCAAATCAATCGTATGCAATCCAATGTTGATCTGGGGGCTGTCGTTGGAGAGAGTAACTTCATTCTCGCAATCGTTGGCAATTGTGTCGGTTCCGAAGTGAGCTGTACCGCGCAAAACCAAGCGCGTAGTGATTGGGTTATGCTCAACGGGGTTATCTTAACAGCGGCATCTAATACCACTCCAGCCATTCCTCTATCTCTAGTTAACTTTGATTTATTAGGTAACCCTACAACAGGTGAAACACCTGCAGGCGTTGTCGTTAACGTTGCAGCTGGTGTGGTGATTACGATTACTTCAAATGTGAATACCTGCCGTGTGGAAATTAACGCGCAAGGTTATGTCGAAAATGGGGTGTGCTCATGAATAGTATTCATAAATCACCTGTAAAAGAACGTGGTTTTACATTAATTGAAAGTGTGATTGTGATTGTGGTTATGGGGCTCGCCATGATGACCATCATAAACTTTTTAGCGCCTCAGGTTAGTCGATCTGGTGATCCTCATTATCAGACTCGTTCAGCCGCGCTAGGGCAAAGCGTGATGTCGATGATTCTTGCTCGAGGGTTCGATGAGAATAGTGATTTTGATGGTGGGGAATTTAGATGCGGTGAGGGGGCATCTGGTGTGAATTGCACTGTTGAAGCGATATTTGGCCTTGACCGCACGGAGGTTATCGCTCAATACAATGATGTCGATGACTATGATGGGTGTTGGGAGCCCGGTGCAATTAACGGGTGTCGAGACCTTAATCTATTATTGGGCGAGAATGGCGCAACAACCTATAACAACTACCGCCTAGATATTAATGTGACGTACCAAATTGTCGATCAACTAAAAAGAATCAACCTAACGATCTCGGCCTCAAATTATCCCCCTATTGTGCTGGATGCCTATCGAGGTAATTACTAATGAGAAGGCAAGGTTTCACTCTTATTGAAATGGTTATCACCATGATTGTCGGTAGTATTTTAGTAGTAGGTATAGCAGGGTTTGTTGAGTTAGGTGCACGTGGCTATGCGGACACCGTAGATAGGCAGCGCTTGCAAACTCAAGCAAAGTTTGTGATAGAAAAAATTACCCGTGAAGTGCGTCATGCTGTACCGAATATGTTCAATCAGAATGCTGTCGTCCCGGGAGCTCGCTGTGTTTCATTTTTCCCTATCGTTACCTCTGGGATTTATGCGGTGTCGGGCGATGATATTCAATTTGTCACGGGCGATAATAGGCTGACAGTTGCAGAGCTTGCTCCTCTTTCTTTAGTGATAAACCCTACAGAGGCGGCGCCGACCAATAATATTTTCCCCTTAGCTACTGTAACTGCAACCAATAATACTTTCTTGCTTGCTAGTGAGTCTGTAAACCTTGTGGGCAATTCGGTTTCAAATCGACACTATATTTACAATCCTAATGGCCGCGTCAACTATTGCATTGTGAATGGCCGAGTATGGAGAAGTGAAGGCAATGGCGCGCTAATCCCAATTTCGGATACGGGAGTGACTGGGGATTTAGACTATCAACCCGCAAATGTTCAGCGTAATGGTATCGTCCATCTTGAGTTTGAATTTAGAAACCAAGTCGGGGATGAACTGACCAATTTCCAGCAAGACATACAGGTGATCAATGTTCCTTAAAAAAAGACAAGTCGGAAGCCTGTATATTGTCGTCATCTTTGTCTTGGTGGTGATGGGGTTTCTTGCTACAACCTTAAGCCGCATAGAGTGGTCTAATAATGACGCACATACAAAAGATGTGATTGGTACTCAAGCCCATCTTTTAGCTCATTCGGCAATAGAGCGAGCCTTAATGCAGATATATCCACCTAGAGCCAACACAACGGTTTCATTTGATGTGGCTGCAGAGTGTACAAACTTGAATGGAACAGCAATGAACTTCGCAACGACAATTACATGTGCAGATGTTCAAATAACGTGCTCACCAACAGGTGGTCAACTTGTCGATAGTTCTCAGTTATACACAGTAAGAGCGGTCGCAATGTGCGGAACGGGTGTGAATTTAATGCAACGTAGTCAAGATGTGTGGGTGAGGGGAGTAATATAAATGCGCCTACTTAGTAGAGTTAGCCTCGTATTTTTTATTCTTTTTAGTGTGTTGTTTCAAACTAATGCATTGGCTAATCAGTGTTTATCTAAAGGGGCATGGGTAGATGCTCGAAATGGTTTTTGTTTCACTTTTCAAATTGATTCTGATGGAAAAAATCGTGCTCGTTTGGAAGGAATTTACTATTTCCCAATTTGGACCGATGATACTGTTTATCAAGGTTATAGCTCTAATGTTTATGAAAGAGACTATGTATCAGAAAGAAAACAAAGAACTTTCCAAGTTAAATTTACACGAACTTCAAATTATAATGCTAGGCATATTAAAGGCATAATTACCTACTCTGTTGATGGAGTAGTAAAAGGTTCTCCTTTTGCGATCAATTTGTCTCAAAAAACAGGTGTTGATAAATTTTACCCATATTTGAGATTGAACTTAAAAGGAACACAATTTTACGATAGCGATAAATATTGTATTAGTAGTGGTAGCTGTGGAGCATTACCTCCTCCACCCGTAACAAAATTTGATGATGCTCGCTTTGAGTTCGGTCGTTTGGACTCAGCCAACTGTAAAGCTAGCGATTGCACGATCACCTTCAATAAAACCTATAGAACGACTCCATTGGTATTTCTTATGCCAACGATTGATCCTGTTAATCCTGATAGTGATGCGCCTGCAACACTTTCTATAAAAAACATCAGTTCAACGCAAGCGACATTCCACCAAGAAGTTGCTCCTCAACACTGGAATTACAATCTTGCTTCAAAACCAATGTCTTCGATTAGTTACCTTGTGGTTGAACCCGGCACTATAACATTCAGTGATGGACATAAGGCAATTGCAGGTTACCTCGATACCAAAGCGTATCAAGCGCATGGAAAAAAAAGCGATCCTAAGTGGGAGTCAGTCCCTTATTCAAGGTTTAGCTCACATCGAATAGGGGATGATGATCCCGTTGTATTTGCTCAGATTAATAGCTCGACGAACCGATGGTTAACTGCCGGCATTGATGACGTAAATCAAACGAGTGCCAAATTCTATTTAGAGCTGACTCGTGTGGATACAAATAACCCGCCTTCTCAGCCAGAAAAAATAGCGTTTTTAATTTCAGATGAACATGATGGCACGTCAAACGGAATTAATTATGAGTTTGGCCGCATTTCTCTTGATGATGACAGCGGATCCTCAAAACCTATCCTTAAATCTTGTAATGATATGCATGATCTTGAAAACGAATATCAGTCCCTACCTGGAATTGTCGCAAGTAAAGTCACCCGTAAAGGAGGCCAAGGTGGTTGGTTGAGACTTTGTAGCGTGAAGCATAACGGCAGTGACGATAATGACTATCAAGTAGGACTTGTTGTTGATGAAGATCTGTCTCTGAGTGGTTCAAAAGGATGGAGGTCTCATACTGACGAAAAGATCGGGTACTTTGCTTTTCAAGTCAATAAGCTCCCTAAGTTTACGAAAAACTACTGTTCGGCTTTTCCTTCTGCAGTTCAAGGTTGGAGAAACTCGTCAGGTAGCAGTATTGAGATGTGGAACCAATCTAAAATTACCAATGCGTTATTGGAGGCTGGCCAAAGAAAGGTCGGGTTTGGAAGTGCTCAATTTGGGAATGCAGTGAAATGTGATGGGATATCGTGTACTAACGATCCCACAAAGCAAATCGTCCAATCTAAACTGGATGATTTCCTGATAACAAATTCAGGTAGTGATATCTGGAATACAACAAAAACGTTAACACCTTTATCTCAAAAGAGCTTATCAATTGGTCAGTCAACCGTGACACTGACTGCTGGCGACTACTATTTTAATTCTTTGAATATCAATACCCACTCTTCCTTGAATATTCAAGGGAAGGTGATTATTCATACTCGATACTTAAATTTATCGAATAATTCAAGGATTAATAATTCAGGTAATGCAGATAACCTTGTAATAGTTGGGTATGACCCTACTAAAGGTTCATCTGGACAAACGTGCCCTGCATATGGTTGTGAAATGGATTTATCCAGTCAATCACAAATCAAAGCATTGATTTACAGCGAGGGGGAGGTTCGGTTATCTAATGGATCACATGTGTACGGTGCGGTTACCGTTCGTGACCTTCATATGAGTGGAGCATCTCAGATTACCGGGGAAAGCCAATGTTTTTCTGAGCCAGAGTTGGTTATTACTCCAGGCTCTAGCTCTGGGTTAGCTTGTACCGGTATTCCTATAAACTTTAAGTTGGTCGATAAAATAACCAAGCAACCTGTTAATAATTATACGGGAACTCTTGATGTGACAATTCCAAATAATAGTTCGAGGGATGCGTGTTGGTTAAATTCAGATGGAACCTGTTCTGCATCCTTGAGTCACGATTTCGTAGCAGGGCAGACAGCTACTTACACCAAGTCACTGTCAAGTATTGGCCTATCTCCGGTTTCAATCTCTGCTTCTATTCGGGGGCAAAGTAACATCAGTGCAACCGGTGGACCGTATCAGTTTGTGCCTTACGGATTTAAAATTGAAGATAAACAAAGGGTTGATGGAGGTAAGGGGCAGGTTGCTTTCCGAACATTTGAGACCGAAGTTACTGCAGTAGCATCAGGGGCTTCTAACCCAAGGGCATGTCAGAAAATATCGGATTATGATGGAACTAAATCACTTTATGCTTCCTATGAGCAGATAACTCAAGGCAATAGTGGTTGGAATAATGAGCTATTTCTCAATTCGTATAGCATTAAGATCGGCAGTTCACCTTTAAATGGAACTAAAGTGAACAATATTGTTTTTCAGAATGGTGTTGCAAAACTGACTTCTCAATACTGGTCGGCTGGTCATATAAAACTTCATTTGGCAGATGCTGACTGGCAACCCACGAATCAATCTATACCCAATTGGAAAGGCTTACAGAGTTCTACTGATGTGTATGTTAGGCCATTTGCTTTGGTGAGTTGCCAAGATAACTCCGGTGTACCAAATGCCCCATTCCCTTCCGGTAGCTCAACAGGAGGAGCTTCATTTATCGCCGCAGGTAATACTGCTTACTTAGCGGTTAGTGCGATAGCTTGGGAGCCTAGTGCTGATCGTAATAATGACGGTCTCATTGACAGTTCATTTTCGGGGGATTTATGTAGGGCTCTTTCAGTATCTGGCTTTGATGATGAAGTTGTGTATGTCAATTATGCTCTTGAAAGCCCGAGTAATGGCCATAATGGCGTATTAAGCGTTGGTAATAAAAACAGTGGTGATGAATTGTCACCGCAACCTATCCCTGCTGATATGTGGTTGAATGGCTACGCGTATAAGAGCTTAGCTTGGTCTGAAGTAGGTAGCATTAAACTATGGGCAGACAAACCGGACTACCTGAATGGGATGACGGTGCCAGGTTATAAAACAACCGCTGGTCGTTTTTATCCTAAATATTTTCAAGTGGTGAACAATGCGGTGTGGGATTACCCAGGGAATCAATCTTATGCATACATGAATCAGCCTTTTGAGGGGGTTTCTTTTAATGTGGAGGCACTAAACGCACAAGGCAGTGCAGTGAATAACTATGGATATTTTGAGCCAACAATTACCGCGAACTTTGCTTTGTATGAAGCTACCCCTGCTTTTGCAAATCGTTTTTATTCGGGGACGCCGAGTAAGTCGTGGGCTTCCATCTTGGGCAAGAGTATAGGTACATTTACGTTAGATGAAAATTCGCCCTCAACTAACTGTGCTAGCGAGTTGTGTTGGGCGAAAGCAGCACCTGCTGATGGCTATGAAGATGGGCCGTTCAATACTGCGGGAGGCACTGGTTCGTCGATATCGATTGATGCTTTGGGTAGTAATACAGACCCCGTGGACTATCAGCAGAATAGAGATGCTAGATTGTTAACTGTTCAACCTATAATTCGATTTGGTCGCGCTGTAATAGATAGCGTTGGTGGGGTTGCTGGTGGTGGTATGAATATACCGCTCCGCATAGAGCATTGGACCGGAACAAGTTTTGCCACTCATGAAGGTGATAACACAACGAATTTAGCCGGTATAAATACGGAAGGTGACAACCGAGATATTTGGGTTGAAACGGGAGCTACGGCCGCTGATGTAAATCTTTCAGGGGGCGGTGGTGTTGTGAATGGTATATCTAACTCTATACAGGTTGTTCAAACGCCAACAGATCCAGAGGTTAGGCAACAAACACAGGTTTGGTTGGATCTAAATAGCGGTGGAAATGCCGCTCCTTGGCTCCGTTATCGCTGGCAAGACCCGAACCGGGTGGAAGTTGCTGGTGAAGAAGATCCCTCAACAGTAGTCACCTTTGGTATCCATCGCGGGAACGATCGTGTGATCTACCGAGGTGAAAGTGGCTTAATAGGTCAGCAATAATATGATTTTTTGGCTGTTAAGTTAGGAATCTGTAAGAAATTGTGGGTTTCAGTCCATGTTTATACTTCAATGCCTTGCCGTGACAGCAAGGCATTGGTACATTTAGTGCAATTTTTGTCTTCTAATTCTTGCAGGATGAGCGAAGAATATGTTTAAAAAGCTTCGTGGCATGTTTTCAAACGACCTATCGATTGATTTAGGTACTGCCAATACCCTTATATATGTAAAAGGCCAAGGCATTGTTCTTGATGAGCCTTCAGTTGTAGCTATCCGCCAAGATCGTGCGGGTTCTGCAAAGAGTGTCGCTGCGGTTGGTCACGCTGCTAAGCAAATGCTTGGCCGTACGCCTGGTAATATCTCAGCAATCCGTCCAATGAAAGATGGCGTAATTGCTGACTTTTACGTAACGGAAAAAATGCTTCAGCACTTCATTAAGCAAGTGCATGATAACAGTGTTCTTAAACCAAGCCCTCGCGTATTGGTTTGTGTTCCTTGTGGTTCAACGCAAGTTGAGCGCCGTGCAATCCGTGAATCAGCACTGGGTGCTGGTGCTCGTGAAGTTTACCTAATCGATGAGCCTATGGCTGCTGCGATTGGTGCCGGCCTACGTGTATCTGAGCCAACAGGTTCAATGGTTGTTGATATCGGTGGTGGTACGACGGAAGTTGCCGTTATCTCACTAAACGGTGTGGTTTACTCGTCTTCTGTACGTATCGGTGGTGACCGTTTTGATGAAGCTATCATCAACTACGTTCGTCGTAACTACGGCAGCTTGATCGGTGAAGCAACAGCCGAAAAGATCAAACACGAAATCGGTTCTGCTTACCCAGGCGATGAAGTCGATGAGATTGAAGTACGTGGTCGTAACCTTGCTGAAGGTGTTCCTCGTAGCTTTAGCCTAAACTCAAACGAAATCCTTGAAGCGCTTCAAGAACCTTTATCTGGCATCGTATCTGCAGTAATGGTTGCACTTGAACAGTGTCCACCAGAGCTTGCCTCTGATATCTCAGAAAACGGTATGGTACTGACAGGTGGTGGTGCACTGCTTAAAGACCTTGATCGCCTGCTAACTGAAGAGACGGGTATCCCTGTTGTTGTGGCGGAAGAGCCATTAACGTGTGTTGCTCTAGGCGGTGGTAAAGCTCTAGAGATGATCGACATGCACGGCGGTGATCTTTTCAGCGAAGAATAGTATCTAGTGTTAGGCTCTTTTCTTGTCTAGTTTTATGTAAAGAGCCTAAGACCTTGTCTATAGGATCAAATGTCGCTCTAGGACCAAATATAGAATGAAGCCAATTTTTGGTAGAGGTCCCTCTCTACAATTGCGCCTGTTTTTTGCTGTAACATTATCAGCCAGCCTTATGCTGGCTGATAGTCGTTTAGATGCATTCTCAAATGTCCGCTATCTATTAAACAGCATGGTTGCGCCTATTCAGTATGCCGCTAATTTGCCTCGCACCATGTTTGATGGCGTATACGACCGTTTTAGTACTCGCAAAGGGCTCATTGAATCCAACCATAATATTAAACGAGAAGTCTTGCGACTGAAGAGCGAGTTGATTCTGCTTGAGCAATATCAAGAAGAAAACAAGCGCCTTCGCAAGCTATTAGGTTCACCGTTTATTCGTGATGAGAAGAAGGTCGTCACAGAGGTTATGGCGGTGGATACTTCACCATACCGACATCAAGTCGTGATCGACAAAGGTCAGATTGATGGAGTGTACGAAGGTCAGCCTGTGATCAATGAAAAAGGCATTGTTGGTCAAGTCACTTTCGTTGCTGCTCATAATAGTCGTGTTTTGCTACTGACTGATGCAAATAACGCAATTCCTGTTCAGGTTATTCGTAACGATATACGTGTTATTGCTTCTGGTAATGGCATGATTGATGAGATCCAGTTAGAGCACATTCCAACCAGTACTGATATTCAAGACGAAGATCTGTTGGTGACATCTGGACTCGGTGGTGTATATCCAGAGGGTTACCCAGTCGCTTATGTGACTGCCGTTGATTATGACCCGAAGCGTGAGTTCGCCGTTATCAAAGCAGAACCTGTAGTTGAGTTTGATAAGCTCAGATACTTGTTGCTTGTGTGGCCTGATGAAAATAAACAGATGCAAGCAGAGCAATCCAGTATCGAACAAGCATTGTTAGAAGGTGAAAATGGCCAATAGCGTTTTAAGAAGCAAAGTAGTAATTGGCTGCTCATTTTTGATAGCACTTATTCTACAAACGATCCCTTGGCCGGGTAGTTTAGACCTATTCAGGCCATCTTGGTTATTACTGGTTACCTGCTATTGGGTTTTAGCGTTACCTTACAGAGTTAACGTTGGTAGTGCTCTAGTACTGGGCTTATTGTGGGACCTTTTGATCGGTTCGACTCTCGGTATTAGAGGCATGATGCTGGCAATAGTAATGTACATTATTGCAATGAACTTCCTCGTGATTCGAAATATGGCGCTATGGCAGCAAGCGATAATCATTGCAGCCTTAACTGTGTTGTTTGAGGTGCTGATATTCTTTGGTGAATATTTGATCCAAGATGTCGTTTTCAATCCGTTATCGCTATGGAGCGCATTGATAAACTGTATACTTTGGCCTTGGATGTTTTTATTAATGAGACGTGTACGTCGCCATTGGCATGTAAGGTAGAGTGACGATGGAAAAGAAACATTTAGTTTTGGCATCCGGCTCTCCACGCCGCAAAGAATTGCTATCTCAACTCGGTTATGAGTTTTCTGTCCTTGTAACTGATGTCGAAGAGTGTAAACACGCTCAAGAAACCGCCGAAGAGTACGTTAAGCGACTATCTTTAGATAAAGCCTTAGCTGCGTTGTCTTTATTGAAAGATAACCCTTCTGAAAAACAGCATGTTGCTTCTGGTTCTGATACTGTAGTTGCTAGTTCTGATGCTATTTCTCTTGATTATGAAACAGTGGTTCTGGGCTCTGACACAGTCGTCGTAAGCCAAGGGCAAGTGCTCGAGAAGCCAATAGACCTTGCTGACTCCAAGCGTATGCTTACTCAGTTAGCGAATGGTCGTCACCAAGTGATGACGGCAGTTTCTGTTGTATCGGAAGGAAAACAAAAGACAGAAATCATTATTACCGACGTATGGTTTAAACCCCTCAGTGAAAAAGAAATAGAACAATACTGGCAAACAGGGGAGCCATGCGATAAAGCTGGTAGCTATGGGATCCAAGGTTTGGGCGGACGCTTTGTTACCCGAATCGAAGGTAGTTATTACGCCGTTGTCGGCTTACCTTTATTTGAAACGGACCAGCTACTGCAAGAATTCTTATAATTACTAATCTGAGGTGCACCATGAGTGCTGAATTGTTGCTGAACGTGACCCCGAGTGAGACTCGTGTGGCCATGATTGAAGGGGGAGCTCTTCAAGAGATCCATGTCGAACGAGATGCTCGACGCGGGATCGTAGGAAATATCTACAAAGGACGTGTAAGCCGTGTTTTGCCTGGAATGCAGGCGGCATTTGTGGATATTGGCCTTGATAAAGCAGCTTTTTTGCACGCCTCTGATATTGTCCCCCACACTGAATGTGTTGCTGAGAATGAAAAGAAGCAATTTCAGGTTCGTGATATTTCAGAGCTTGTTCGCCAAGGGCAAGATATTGTCGTTCAAGTGGTCAAAGATCCTCTTGGTACCAAAGGTGCCCGTCTAACCACTGACATTACATTACCATCTCGTTATCTGGTATTCATGCCGGGCGCAAGCCACGTTGGTGTTTCTCAGAGAATTGATAGTGAGTCAGAACGCAACCGCCTAAAAAAAGTCGTGTCTCGTTACTGTGACGAGCACGGTGGCTTCATCATCCGTACGGCAGCAGAAGGCGCAGATTCAAATGAGTTGGCGCAAGATGCCGCATTCTTGAAGCGATTATGGCTAAAGGTGTTAGAACGTCGTGGTAAGCACAAAGCTCGTACTCGCTTGTATGGTGAGTTGTGCTTAAGCCAACGTATCTTACGTGATTTTGTCTGTACTGAGCTGAGCAAGATTCAGGTCGATTCTCGTCTAGAATATGAAAACCTAAAAGAGTTTACTTCTGAATACGTGCCTGAGCTAACAGACAAGCTTGAGTTGTATGAAGGTGATAAGCCTATCTTTGATATGTACGATACCGAGAACGAAATTCAACGTTCATTGGATCGCAAAGTCGAATTGAAGTCTGGTGGGTATCTGATTATCGACCAAACAGAAGCGATGACCACTGTTGATATCAATACTGGTGCCTTTGTTGGTCGTCGTAATCTAGAAGAGACGATTTTCAATACTAACGTCGAAGCGACACAAGCTATTGCTCGTCAACTTCGCCTTCGTAATTTAGGCGGCATCATCATTATCGATTTTATTGATATGCTGTCTGAAGAACACCGTAAGCGAGTACTAACTTCTTTAGAAGCTGCTCTCGATAAAGACCGTGTGAAAACCAACATTAATGGCTTCACACAGCTTGGTTTGGTTGAGATGACTCGTAAACGTACTCGTGAAAGTATTGAGCATATTCTGTGTTCTAGCTGCCCTGCTTGTGAAGGTCGCGGTAGCGTGAAGACAGTTGAAACCGTTTGTTATGAAATTCTTCGAGAGATCACACGAGTGAATCGCGCGTATGACGCCGATAAGTTTGTTGTTTATGCGGCGGCTGCCGTTGCCGAGGCGTTAGAAGGCGAGGAATCTCACGCGCTTGCTGAGCTTGAAGTGTTTATTGGTAAGCAAGTTAAAATCCAGGCTGAGCCTCTGTACATACAAGAGCAGTTTGATGTTGTTATGATGTAATGGATATTTTGTGAGTTCAAGCGTTACTCTGATTCTTCGTACATGTTTATGGTTAGTGGTTACTCTCTTAGTAACACTAGCCATTGCTGTCACTACACTGCGTGTAGCCTTACCTAATTTAAATAAGTATCAATCTGAAATTGAGCTTTGGGTAAACCAACATTCCGGTTTTGAGTTTTCTATTCAAGATGTGGGTGGTTTTTGGCGTAACACTCATCCCTCTATTGCTCTGCAAGGTGTTAAGGCTAGCCTTCCCAACGCAGAAGATGTAGCTTTCTCTGTTGAGCGTGTTGAAGTTGAGTTTGACTTGATTCAATCGGTCGTGCAGATGCGTCCTGTTGTGGCCGATTTGGTCATGAATCAAATGTACCTCGACATCCGCTCAATTGATCTATTTGCCGGGCAAAACGGTAAAGATGAACCTAAAGACCCCGGCTCTTCCAAGCGAGTGATGCAGGAGCTGGACAATTTACTTCTAAAAACTTTGGTGGATGTGACCGCTAAAGACTCCTCTCTTCTATATCGAACTATCTCTGGTGAAGAACGTCAGCTTGATATCGAAACTTTAAAATGGCAAAACTCAGGTAAACATCACCTTGCGGAGGGTGTAGTAAGTATTAAAGACGCTAACCTCAACTCTTTGTCAGTAAGTGCTAACTTTGTTGATGGTGGTTCTTTAACTGATATGACGGGCGAGTTTTATGTCAGCGCGGATAGTATCTCAGTAATGCCTTGGTTAACTCGTTATATGCAGGCAGAATCCGGCATTGAGACGGGCACGGTGAGCTTGAATAGCTGGCTAACGCTACGAAATAGCAAGCCAGTTAGCGCTTATGTTGAGGTATTACCTTCAGAACTGACTTGGAATGAAGATGGTCAACATGACTTGATGCTTGAGTCGGGTGTTTTTAAATTATCACCCATTGATGGTGGATGGCAGGTAAATGGTCACTCACTAAATCTAAGAACGGATGACAGGCCTTGGCCTGAGCTTGATGTCGCTTTCAAGTGGAATAAAGGCCCGTGGGAACTTAATGTTTCTGAACTTGATGTTGAAACCATTACCCCGTTGATCAAGTTGATGCCAGATTCTTCGCAATCTACCCAAATGATCAATGCATTGGCTCCGGGCGGTATCGTTTCAGACATTCGCGTTGCGATGGACTCTGGAATTGAAAGCTTGCGTTACTCTGCGAACTTTTCCGATTTGGCGATCGAACAATGGGATTTAGTCCCTGGCTTTAGCCAAGTATCAGGGCATGTGTTTGGCTCGGCTTCGGAAGCGAAAGCCAGCTTATATGTTATTGATGATGTGTTTCCTTATGGTGATGTATTCCAAGCGCCTCTGAATATCAAACAAGGTCAGGTTGATATTGTTTGGCAGCAAGATGAAAACGGCTGGAAACTGTGGTCGGACAAAATCACTGCAGCCACGCCAGATTTACAAGTACTAGGCGCATTTCGCTTGGACTTCCCAACTAACGCTAGCCCTTATCTTTCTTTCTATGGTGAAGCGGACGCTTACAACGTCGGTGAAACATGGCGCTATTTACCGACATTAGCACTTGGTCAAGACTTAACCGATTACCTTTCAACGGCGATTCAAGCGGGTAAGGCCGACACCGTTAAATTACTTTGGCATGGTGAATTAGCCCAATATCCGTACACCAATCATGATGGTATTTTCCAAGTTTGGGTTGGCTTAGAAGACGCTAAGTTCAGCTTCGATACCGCGTGGCCATTGATAACCGACCTTCAACTTGATCTGTTATTTGAAAATGATGCGATGTATTTAGACTCTCGCTCCGCTCAATTGATGGATGTGGCGGCAGATCGAATCACTGGTCGTATTCCTTATTTAGGGGAAGGCGGCCATATCGAAATTGAAGCTAAAGCAACGGCGTCTGGTAATGCAGTTCGAAATTACATGACTGCTTCGCCACTCGTAGATTCTGTGGGTGCTGCGTTAACCGCACTTAAAGTGAGTGGTGATGTCTCTTCTGAGTTCCAGCTTAATATTCCGTTTGATTCTGAACAAGAACCTAGAGCGTGGGGATATGCAGATCTGAGTGGTAATCATGTTGAGATTGAAGCTCCACCAATGGTGCTAGAGAACACCACTGGTCGTATTGAATTTGATAATGATGTCGTGACAGCAAGTGGTCTTGCAGCTGATTTGCTTAATCAAGGTATCTCGGTTGACTTTAAAGGTCTTAATGATGGACCTGGCTATGCAGTGGATCTTGATGTGTTAGGTGATTGGGACGTCAATCCTCTAAAGCCGTATGTCGGAGAGCAGTGGTTAAGCCGTTTGTCGGGTCATGCACAATGGCAAAGCCAGATCGATATTCAACTTAATGATATTGGTTTTACTTACCAACTCGACTTACAGTCAGACCTCAAATACTTAGCGAGTGATTACCCATACCCATTAGCTAAAAAGTCATTAGAAAGTGGCTCGGCAAGGCTACAAGCCTCGGGCAATCAAGAATCGATTACCGCGCGTCTGCAATTGCCGAGCACTAAATACCAAGCTGAGATTGATATTTCCGGCGATGTTCCTGAATTAACGGCGACCAATTTAGTCCTTGGTCGTGGTGGCTATAAAATTAGCCCCGTGGTAGGGCACCATGCCTTGATTCGTACCGATAAGTTCAATGCCGATGACTGGCTGTCAGTAGTCATGGAGCCAGTGCAACCATCGGATGCTGTCCTTAGCCAGATGAACACGCCAACCATTCCAGCGCCACGTCGCATCACCTTCGAGAGCAAAGAGCTGATCTTAGGTGGTATTTCTTGGAATGATGTTGATTTTAGCGCTCGAAAAAATAAGCAAGCATGGCAAATGGAAGTGTCTAGCCAAGAGCTAGAAGGGGATATTAACTACCTGCCACCTTATGATTTGACGGTTTCATTGGATCGCCTGCATCTGTTTGTTCCTGGGTGGAGTGACAAGAAAAACCAAGATCAACTGCTACAGCGTAAGGCGCAAGAAGCACCGTTGATCTCTGAGTTGGATAGAAAGCTCCATGATGCGATGCCGAATTTGACGTTGACCCTGAACGACTTCTGGCTTCAAGGCTATAAAGTTGGCAAGGTTGATGTTGAAATGACGAGAAAGGAAGACCGCATTGAGTGGAATAAGATTCAGGTGAGAAGCGGCGGAAATAAAGCGGATATCAGTGGCTGGTGGGAACTGCAAGGCGATAAGAGTCATTCATCGTTAACTCTTGATGTTGAAGGTGAAAACAACAGTGAGTTAATGGAGCGTTTCGGTATTACTTCCGGGATTCAAAAAGCGCCCTTTGAGTTAGAAGGTCAATTGACTTGGGATGGTTCGCCTTGGGGGATCAAAATGGATACCCTTGATGGCAACGTTAAAACCCAATTTGGTAAAGGTATTATCTCGGATGTGAGTGGCGCAGCTCGATTACTGGGGCTGTTTAGCCTAGATTCGATTATCCGTAAGATGCAGCTCGACTTCTCGGACGTATTTGATAATGGCATGGCATTCAACAGCATCACAGGAACTGGCGAGATTCAAAATGGTATCTTTCTAACTAATGATCTGAATATGGATGCGGTCGCCGGTGAGATGAAAATAAAAGGGATCGCCAACCTCAATACACGCGAGGTCGATGCTGAAGTGAACTTCACCCCAGATATTACCTCCGGGATTCCAGTATTAACGGCTTTTGCGGTAACGCCTCAAACAGCGCTATACGTGTTAGCGGTGACTACGGTTATTTCTCCGGTTGTTGAAGTCTTTACCCAAGTTAATTATTCGGTGAAAGGGCCGTTGGATTCACCAACAGTGAGCGAGCTTTCTCGCAGTTCTGGAGAATTCCAGCTACCAGAAAAACTCAGAAAATTAGCCGAATAAGCCTTAAATTAGCCCAATAAATCTTAAATTAGCCGAAAAGACCTTAGTATCCTAATCAGTTAATATACGGTGAAATGCTGATTTCTGAATCATAATGAATGTAGGAGCGATACACATGGATTGTGTTGGGTTGATTCAAATGACATCAGGCCCTCGCCCTGACTTGAACTTTGATTATCTTGCTCAAGAAGTAGCAAAGTGCAAAGAGTTGGGGGCTAAGTGGGTTGTGTGCCCTGAAAACGCGTTAGTCTTTGGCAGTAAAGCCGACTATCACCAGTATGCTGAGCCTCTAAATGATGGTCCACTGCAAAAGAAAGTCTCTGAGCTAGCAAAGCTTTACCGAATTTGGATTGTTATTGGCAGTATGCCGATAAGCACAGCTAAAGGCGTGACTACCACAACTTTGGTGGTTGATGATTTTGGTTGCTTAGTGGCCCATTACGATAAGCTACACATGTTTGATGTGGATGTTGCTGATGCACATAAGTGCTATCGAGAATCGGATATTTTCACGCCCGGTGACCGAGTGGTAACAACGGAAACGCCTTTTGGTCGCTTAGGTTTGAGTATTTGTTATGATGTGCGCTTTCCGCACTTGTATTCAGAGTTACGCAAGCAAGGTGCACAAATCATAGTGGTACCGGCAGCTTTTACCGCAGTAACAGGGCAAGCTCACTGGGAAGCATTATTAAGATGCCGCGCGATCGAAACGCAATCGTGGATTATCGCGGTAGGGCAAGGCGGAAATCACCCTTGCCAAAGAGAAACATGGGGACACTCAATGGTGGTTGATCCATGGGGACGAGTGGTTGCACAACTAGACCAAGATCCTAAAAGTATGGTGGTTGAGATAGACACATCCAGTTGCGAATCAATCAGGCAAAATATGCCAATCGCGCAGCATTCTCGATTTACCAATCAATTTTAATTACAAATAAGAGCCATTTATGAGCATCAATCAAATTGAAGAAGCGCTACTAAACCCAACAGGGCTGACGGAGCAAAATATCGCAGATACATTGGCGAGCATTGCTACCCGCCAAATTGATTATGCTGATATCTACTTTCAGTCAAGCTGGCATGAATCTTTAGTGCTAGAAGACAGCATTATTAAAGACGGCTCTTTCAATATCGATTGTGGTCTTGGTGTACGAGCGGTATCTGGTGAAAAAACCGGTTTTGCTTACTCTGACCAAATCCAATTGGATGGCCTTAAACAGAGTGCAATCGCGGCTCGCGGTATCGCTAAGCAAGGGCAAAACGGTAAGGTACAAGCTTTCAAGCGTAACTCTAACCAAGCTTACTATGATGCAGTTAACCCGCTAGCAAGCTGGGAAAAACAGCAAAAGACAGAATTACTTAAAGCGCTTGATGCTTACATTCGTACTAAAGAACCGATGGTAACTGAAGTATCGGTGAGCCTAAGTGGTGTACATGAACAGATGCTTGTTGCGGCAACTGATGGTACCTTCGCTGGTGATATTCGCCCGTTGGTTCGTTTATCAATTAGCGTACTTGCACAGAAAGGCGATCGTCGTGAACGTGGCAGTGCCGGTGGCGGTGGTCGTTTTGGTTACGATTTTTTCTTAAGTGATGCTAACGGTTTTCAAGTTGCTTACCAGTTCGCTGATGAGGCCATTCGCCAAGCATTAGTTAACCTTGAAGCGGTTGCTGCGCCTGCTGGTGCAATGCCTGTGGTTCTTGGTTCTGGTTGGCCAGGTGTTCTACTGCATGAAGCGGTAGGCCACGGTTTAGAAGGTGATTTCAACCGTAAAGAGTCTTCAGTATTTTCTGGCAAGATCGGCGAGCAAGTTACATCAAGCCTATGTACGATTGTTGATGACGGTACATTAACGGATCTACGCGGTTCATTGAACGTTGATGATGAGGGTGTTAATGGTCAGTACAATACGCTAATCGAAAACGGCATCTTAAAAGGTTACATGCAAGATAAGCTAAACGCTCGTCTAATGGGTGTAGCACCTACAGGTAACGGTCGTCGTGAGTCTTACGCGCATCTTCCAATGCCACGTATGACGAATACATACATGCTGCCGGGCGAACACACACCGGAAGAGATCATTGCAACGGTTGAGAAAGGCATCTACGCACCGAACTTCGGTGGCGGTCAGGTTGATATCACATCAGGTAAGTTTGTGTTCTCAGCTTCTGAAGCGTACATGATTGAAAACGGCAAGATCACTCACCCAGTGAAGGGCGCGACGCTGATCGGTTCTGGTATCGAAGCAATGCAGCAGGTGTCTATGGTCGGTAATGACCTAAGCATTGACCGTGGTGTTGGTGTATGTGGTAAGGCTGGTCAAAGTGTGCCAGTGGGTGTTGGTCAGCCAACATTGAAGCTAGACTCGCTAACCGTCGGTGGTACTGAGTAAAGCTGATTAGCCTCTGAAAATTCACTGTAAAGATAAATTGAAAAGCGCCTCTATTGTGAGGCGCTTTTTGTTTATAGGTTACTGGTTCAGTGAGCGCGCAGAGTCTACATGTTCTCTTCCGCGAACTCAGCCAGTCGGCTACGCACCACACCATTGAGGTGGATGTTGGCACTGCCTTCGAAGTTTTTAAAACGCTCAACCATGTAGGTGAGCCCCGAGGTTACAGGAGTTAGGTAGGAAGAATCTATCTGCGCTAGGTTTCCTGAGCAGACGATCTTGGTCCCTTCACCACAACGGGTGATGATGGTTTTGATTTGTGAAGCGGTAAGGTTCTGACACTCATCCAAAAGCACAAATGCATTCTGAATTGAACGGCCACGCATAAAGTTAATCGATTTGAACTGGATGTTGGCTTTATCACAGATGTACTTCATCGAGCCTTCTGTGCAGTGATCGTTCTTGTGCAGCGCTTCCAGTGTATCAGTCACTGCAGCTAACCAAGGCAACATCTTCTCTTCCTCTGTACCCGGAAGAAACCCTATCGACTCACCTATATCAGGTGTGTTTCGGGTTACGATGATCTTATCGAACTGTTTACGTTCAATAGTTTGTTCAAGTGCAGCTGCCATGGCTAACAGCGTCTTACCACTCCCCGCTGCGCCTGTAAGAATCACCAGATCAATATCAGGGTCGAGCAGGGCATCGATCGCCATGCCTTGATAAACGTTTTTGGGTGTGATGTCCCATGCTCTGCGATTCATTAGTCTTTCGCGACTGAGGTCTCTTAGTGTAATACTTTCAGTTTCAATCTCTTCGACTCGAGCGGCAAAGTCACTTTCTTCGTCAATCACATACTGGTTGAGAAAGGTTGGCTCGAACGGCGCTCTTGCTAAGGTGTGCAGCGTCTTTCCGCCTAAACTTCTGCTCTCGACATTATCGATACCATCCCAAAATGAGCCTTCCAGTTGTTGGAAGCCTTTGGTGAGGTATTGGATATCATCAATCAATTGGTCGGTTTGATAGTCTTCAACAAAACGGACACCGGCGCCTTTGGCTCGTAAACGCATGTTGATGTCTTTGGTGATAAGAACCACTTCGCGTGGCGCGCGTTTATTTTGAAGATAGAGGACTGCGTTGAGGATTCGGTTATCGCCAGCTTTGTCATCGGCGAAGGCTTTGATGCTTTCTTGAAGTTCGTAGTCAGCGAGTATTGAAATACTGCCAGATGCGTTTATGTCTTTAGAAAAAGGGATGCCTTCCGATATTTGGTCTGGTGTGGCTTCCCTGAATAAGTCTTCGAGCGTTCGAATCGCAATTCTCGCATCTCGAGCAACATCTCTTTTACTGTCTTTGATTCTGTCGAGTTCTTCTAGCACTGTCATTGGGATAACGACATCGTGCTCTTGGAAAGAAAATATAGCGAAGGGTTCGTGAAGTAGGATATTGGTGTCTAAAACAAATAGCTTCCGGTTGGTCTCGCCCATAGCATCTCCTTGCCGACGTGCGGCTTGCCTTGCATTCATTGAACGTAGATTAAGCTCATATAAAGGTTAGTATCTGATTCTAGTGATAGTCAACAACTCACCTAAACTTCATTTGAGAGCTGCATTCTGCTCTCCATAGAATAACCATGATTTTTTGACAGTTTGATTGCACTTATGAAAACAGAAAAAAAGTATGAAATCGTCTCCTTTAGGCGTGACCTAAATCACAGCATCGAGTAAGATTAGCGACCTTTTTCTGCACCATTTTCTCAAGATATTTATTATTAAGAGCGCACTTAAAAAGTGGCTGCAAACTAGGCATTTTTGGCTATATTTTTAGTTCAAGAGCAATAACGTTCTTGTTTGAAATTGCAGTTAGAAAGACCAAATTCCAACTATAAGATTGAGGTAGTCGATTCATGACATTTGCTTTGGGGCAACGCTGGATAAGCGATACGGAGAGCGATTTAGGTTTAGGTACCGTTGTAGCAATGGATGCTCGCACAGTGACAGTAATGTTTGCTGCGTCAGAAGAAAACCGCGTCTATGCACGCACAGATGCTCCCGTAACCCGAGTGGCGTTCAATGTAGGCGATGTCATCGAATGCCAAGAAGGTTGGTCTTTATCTGTTGAAGAAGTTATCGAAGATAAAGGGCTACTGACTTATTTGGGTACTCGTGAAGATACTCAAGAGACAGAGGTGACTCTGCGTGAAATCTTTTTAAGTAACCAGATCCGCTTTAACAAGCCACAAGATAAGCTGTACGCAGGTCAAATCGACCGTATGGATAACTTTGTGTTGCGCTACCGTGCTTTAAGCAACCAATACCAACAACATAAGAGCCCAATGCGCGGCTTGTGTGGTATGCGTGCAGGTCTTATCCCTCATCAGCTTTACATTGCTCATGAAGTGGGTCGTCGTCACGCTCCGCGTGTTTTACTCGCCGATGAAGTTGGCCTAGGTAAAACCATAGAAGCGGGTATGATTATCCACCAACAGGTGTTGTCTGGCCGTGCTGAGCGTATTCTGATTGTGGTTCCTGAAACACTACAACACCAATGGCTAGTTGAGATGATGCGCCGTTTCAACCTGCACTTCTCTATCTTTGATGAAGAGCGTTGTATTGAATCTTTTGCAGAATCAGATAATCCATTCGATACACAGCAATACGTCCTGTGTTCTTTGGATTTCCTACGCAAGAGCCGTAAGCGCTACGAGCAAGCACTTGAAGGTGAATGGGATTTGTTGGTTGTCGATGAAGCGCACCACCTTGAGTGGAGCCAAGACAAACCGAGCCGCGAATACCAAGTGGTTGAAGGATTAGCTGAAAACACATCTGGCGTATTACTACTGACAGCGACCCCTGAACAGCTTGGTCGTGAGAGTCACTTTGCGCGTCTTCGTCTGCTTGATCCTGATCGCTTCTACGATTACGAAGCATTCGTTGAAGAAGAAGACCAATACGCGCCAGTTGCTGATGCTGTAACGGCATTGTTCTCTGGCGTGAAGCTTGAAAACAGCGCGAAGAACCAAATTACAGAACTTCTGTCTGAGCAAGATGTTGAGCCACTGTTCCGTGTTATCGAAGGTGATAGCAGCGAAGAAGAGCAAGCCTTAGCTCGCCAAGAACTTATTGATAACCTTATGGATCGCCATGGTACTGGCCGTGTTCTTTTCAGAAACACACGTGCTGCAATCAAAGGCTTCCCTAAGCGTAATGTAAATCTACTGCCGATGGATATTCCAACGCAGTACACAACCTCGATGCGTGTATCGGGCATGATCGGTGGCAAGATGGCGCCAGAAGCTCGAGCGATGAAGATGTTGTATCCAGAAGAGATCTTCCAAGAATTTGAAGGTGAAGATTCAAGCTGGTGGCAGTTCGATTCACGTGTGAACTGGTTGATTGAAAAAATCCAAGACAAGCGCAGCGAAAAGATCCTAGTGATCGCTTCTCGTGCAAGTACTGCTTTGCAATTAGAACAAGCACTGCGTGAGCGTGAAGGTGTGCGTGCAACGGTATTCCACGAAGGCATGTCGATTCTAGAGCGTGATAAAGCTGCGGCTTACTTTGCTCAAGAAGAGGGCGGCGCTCAGGTTCTTATCTGTAGCGAAATCGGTTCTGAAGGTCGTAACTTCCAGTTTGCTAACCAGTTAGTGATGTTCGATCTTCCGTTTAACCCGGATTTGCTTGAACAACGTATTGGTCGTTTGGACCGTATCGGTCAACTTCGAGATATCGACATTCATGTCCCTTACCTAAAAGGCACATCGCAAGCGATTCTAGCGCGTTGGTTCGATGAAGGTTTGAATGCATTCGCAGAGACTTGTCCTACTGGTCGCACGGTTTACGATAAGTATTCTGATGTACTGATCGAAATGCTGGCTTCTGGTAACACTGAGCAGCTTGATGAAGTCATTGAAGAATCAGCGAAGCTCAATCAAAGCCTGAAATCGGATCTAGAAAAAGGCCGAGATCGCCTACTAGAGATGCATTCAAATGGTGGCGATAAAGCCCATGAGATTGCTGAAAAGATCGCGTCTACTGATGGTGATACTAACCTAGTTTCTTTTGCACTGAGCCTGTTTGACACCATTGGTCTGAACCAAGATGACAAGGGTGAAAATGCGCTCGTTGTGACACCTTCTGAACACATGATGGTGCCAAGCTACCCAGGCTTACCTTATGAAGGTGCAACGATTACGTTTGACCGTGAAACCGCGCTTTCTCGTGAAGACATGAATTTTATTAGCTGGGAACACCCAATGATTCAGGGCGGTATTGATCTGCTATTGAGTGAAGGTGTGGGTGCGTCTGCGGTATCTCTACTGAAGAACAAAGCGCTGCCAGTCGGTACGATTCTACTTGAGTTGGTTTACCTTGTTGATGCACAAGCGCCAAAGCGCAGCGGTATCAGCCAGTTCCTGCCTAAGACGCCGATTCGCTTGATGATGGATGGTCGTGGTAACGATTTATCTGCTCAGGTTGAATTCGATAGCTTTAACCGTCAACTAAGCCCGGTAAACCGTCATTTAGCGAGCAAGCTAGTGAACTCGGTACAAGGTGAGATTCACAAACTAATCGAAGCAGGTGAGACGCATGTACTGCCGAAGGTTGAAGAAGTTCGTCAACAAGCTCAGAAAGATATGCAAACTAACTTGAACGGTGAGTTAGAGCGTCTACAAGCGCTTAAAGCGGTTAACCCTAACATTCGTGATGAAGAGCTAGAGGTTATCGAAGCTCAAATCAACGAACTGACAGGTTACATCAGCAAGGCTCAGGTTCAGCTTGATTCGCTACGTTTGATTGTGGTTTCTCACAACTAGTTTTGAATTAGCGAAATGCTTTAACGAAATAAGGCCTTCATCACGAAGGCCTTATTTGTATCTGTAGTTTGGTTAAACTGTAGCTGGGTTAAAGCTTAGCGCTCGATTATATTCCTATCTAGTGAACAATCGCGAAATAAAGTAAAAAATCAAAACTTCCTTAGTAGTTAAGAGGCTCTAGTGGCGTTAGAACAGTACACACCACCACGTGAACCGTGGACTGATATTATCTATCAAGATGATGATATTCTTGTGGTGAACAAGCCTGCAGGCCTACTTTCGGTGCCGGGGAGACTGCCAGAACACTACGACAGTATGTGGAGTCGGTTGGTTGTGGATTTTCCGGAGATTCAGGTTGTGCATCGGTTGGATGTGTCGACATCAGGCTTGATGCTATTGGCTAAGCATAAGCAGGCTGAGCGGAATTTGAAGAAGCAATTTCAATATCGACTGACACACAAACTTTATTACACACGAGTGTGGGGTTCAATGGAAGACAAGGAAGGTTTGATTGATCTTCCTCTTATTTGCGACTGGCCGAATCGTCCTAGACAGAAAGTGTGTTTCGACGAGGGTAAACCATCTCAGACTCGCTATGTGGTTGAGCAACAAGAGGCTCAAACGACCTTATTGAAGCTACTGCCTATCACCGGCCGCTCTCATCAGTTGCGTATGCATTGTATGGAAATAGGGAATCCAATTGTGGGCGACGAGTTTTACGCAACGCCTGAAGCTTTTGAGTATAGCGATCGGCTAGCTTTACATGCGTGTGAACTGAGCTTCTATCATCCAGCGAACAACCAACTGTTCAAAGCCTTCGTGCCTTGTGATTTTTACCCTCAAGCATCGCCACAAATCGAGCAGCACTTTGAAATTGCGCCAGAGCTTCCAGACTACAGTAAGCCAAAAGCTTAGAATGGTGCCATCAATACCAATGCAAGGACGTACAATGCCGAAGTTGAAAGTGGTCTTTCTCGACAGAGCTACCATCCCATCTCAAATACATTTAAAACCCCTTAGCTTTGAACATCAATGGGTTGAGTATGACTTCACTTCGCCAGAACAAGTGTCTGAACGAATAGAAGGCGCTGATGTGGTTATTACCAACAAGGTCGTGCTTAACGAATCGAATTTGGCTCAAGCACAACAACTTAAGCTAATAGCTGTTTCAGCAACGGGTGTGAACAATGTCGATGTTGGCTACTGCAAGAGTAACAACATAGCGGTGACAAACGTCCAAGGCTACGCGACTCAATCGGTACCTGAACATGTTATCGCGATGCTATTTACGCTAAAGCGAAACCTCGTTGGTTATCATCAAGATATCGAGACAGGCGAGTGGCAAAAGGACAAACAATTCTGTTTCTTTACTCATCCGATTCAAGATGTTGCAGGCAGTACATTGGGCTTAATAGGGAGTGGTAGCTTAGGGCAAGCGACCGCGATATTAGCAAAAGCGATTGGTATGAATGTCATCTTTACTGAGCGTAAAGGGGCAGATTCTTGTCGAGAAGGGTATCTACCTTTTGATACGGTGTTACAGCAAGCGGATGCGATCAGCTTACATTGTCCATTAACTGAAGCGACCCGAAATCTGATTTCAGAGCGAGAGCTAACCATGATGAAATCAAGTGCGGTATTAATTAATGCTGGCCGTGGTGGACTTGTCGATGAGCAGGCCTTAGTTGAAGCTTTGAAAAGTAATGAGATTGCAGGTGCGGGCATGGATGTGTTTACACAAGAACCTGCAGATAATTCGAATCCACTATTGGCTAACAGCCACTTACCTAATTTACTGCTGACACCACATGTGGCGTGGGGCAGCGACAGTTCAATTCAAAAACTGTCTGATATCTTAATCGATAATATTGATGGGTTTGTTGCAGGTAATCCGCAGAACTTAGTGAGTTGATTGAAGAATTGAATGGTGCAAGCACAAAATAAAAAAGGTTGGCTTTTAGGCCAACCTTTTTAGATTTAGATCTTTGTGTCGATTAAGTGATTTAGCCTTGCGGCTTAACTACCAATACATTGATTGGTGAGTTCTGAACCACTTTGCTTGCAACAGAACCCAGTACAACCTTGTCGATTTTTGAACGCTTATGACTAGGCATCACGATAAGATCTGCCCCTAGTTTCTCTGCGCAATCAAGAATCGTTGTGTAGGTCTTGCCTTCGGCAACGTGAACTTTATAGATCACATCATCGTCGATATGCTTATCAGCAAATTCTTTCAGCTGATTTTTAACATCAAGCTTCATTTGGTTTGCTGCATCTTTCGGGAAGTAAGACGCTACCATCGACATGTGGATGCCCGGTAATACGTTCAGAATGTGGATCTCAGCATTACTGTGTTTCGCGTGCCATACCGCTAGATCGACCGCTTTATCAGAAAAGCCTTTGTCGTTCAGATCAACGGGAACAAGGATTTGTCTATACATGTATTCGTCTCTTTTTGAGCAGCGCTGAGTACATACCAAGCGCTGTAATTATCTTTTCCATGTAGTAAAAAAGCCAAATAGAGTAGAGCGCTATTTGGCTCTATCCATTACGCGCTAATCTCATCCTTACGAGCACGCCTTCTTTGGTTCATCGCTAAACCAATCAAAATTAATAGGGCAGGTAAGAAAACCCACTCTTTCATTGGTCGTTCTGCATCTTGGATAACGGATTTAATTTCCCAATCAAAGTCAATGCCAGCAGCTTCAGCAGGGCTACCAAACTCAACCATATCAACAATCATCTTGTCGTCAGCTTGGGTCAGCATTAGGCCCATTGAAGCAATGCGGTCTTCACTTGTTGTCGCAGAATCTTCAAACGGAAGGCGAACTGTTTTCTCAGAATAGTTACCTTCTAAGTTTTCGCCACCGACTCTCAATTCAAGTGATTGTCCCACAGATAGATTTTCTGTGATTTGAGCGATCTCAACTCCAGGTGAAAGAACTTTCTCTGGATAAATCATGTCCCACCAGAAGCCAGGGCGGAAGAAAGAGAAGGTCAGAACGATAAGCAGTATAGTTTCCCACCACTTGTTCTTAGTGAACCACCAACCTTGTGTCGCTGCTGCAAAGATAAGTACCGCAGTAACCGAAGAGAAAATCGTCAGTGCTAAGTGCCACCAAGAATCAATGCCCATCAACAGTAGTTGGGTGTTGAAGATGAACATGAACGGCAATATCGCGGTCCGGATATCGTAGGTAAAACCTTGAATACCGGTACGAATCGGGTCTGATTTAGCAATCGCAGCGGCCGCAAATGCAGCCAAACCTACCGGAGGTGTATCGTCCGCAAGAATACCGAAGTAGAACACGAATAAGTGAACCGCAATCAGTGGAATGATCAAGCCGTGCGCTGCACCTAAGGTAACAATTACTGGTGCCATCAATGTTGATACAACGATGTAGTTCGCCGTTGTTGGCAAGCCCATACCTAAGATCAAGCTGATTACCGCAGTGAATAACAACATTAGAATGATGCTACCGCCTGAGATGAACTCAACAAAATCGGTCATTACAAGGCCGATACCTGTCAGTGTTACCACGCCTACAACCGTACCTGCTGCAGCTGTCGCTACACCGATACCGATCATGTTGCGCGCGCCTGAAACCAAGCTCTCTAATAGATCAACGAAACCGGCTTTAGTTTGCTCTGCAAGATCGTCAGATTTGTTCATCAGAGTCATCAAAGGACGCTGTGTGATCAAAATAAAGATCATGAATACCGTTGCCCAGAAGGCAGAAAGACCTGGAGAGAATCGCTCTACAGTCAGACACCAAACAAGAACCACGATAGGCAGTAGGAAGTGCAGGCCAGATTTAATGGTTGGGCCTGGATCGGGTACTTCTGTTAGCTCGGCATCGATGTCCATGCCACCTTCAGCGGCATATTTTGCTGATACTCGAACCAAGGCTACATAAGAGATCAATAGAGCAACGGTAACAATAGGTGTCGCTGCATCGCCAAAGACATCTTTCGTCCAGCCGACACCGTAGTAAACCGCAGCACTGATGACACATAGCCCAAGAATGGTACCAGTGAAAGACAGTAAGCTTTGTACGATAGTTGGTGTGTGGCGACGAGGTAGGCCAGTCATACCAGCTTTACATGCTTCTAAGTGAACAATGTAAATCAGGGCGATGTAAGAGATAAGAGCAGGCAATAGCGCCGCTTTAATCACTTCTACATACGAGATACCTACATATTCAACCATCAAGAATGCAGCAGCACCCATGATTGGTGGTGTTAATTGACCATTGGTTGAAGCTGCGACTTCTACTGCACCCGCTTTTGTTCCCGGGAAACCAACACGCTTCATTAGCGGGATAGTAAAGGTACCTGTGGTAACTACGTTAGCAATCGAAGAACCTGATACCAGACCAGATAAACCAGATGCTACAACGGCTGCTTTCGCTGGGCCGCCCTTCATGTGGCCAAGCAGAGAGAATGCCACTTTGATGAAGTAAGCACCTGCACCCGCGCGCTCAAGCATTGCACCAAACAGTACAAACAAGAATACAAATGACGTTGATACGCCAAGAGCAACACCGAACACACCTTCTGTTGTTAACCACAGATGCGACATTGCCTTGTTCAGGCTCGCACCTTTGTGGGCGATAACGTCTGGCATGTGTGGACCGCCAAAGGTGTAAAGTAGGAAGACGGCTGCCACAACCATAAGAGGTGGACCTAAAGCGCGTCGTGTTGCCTCAAGCAGTAGAACCATACCGAATACGGCCGCAACAATATCGAATGTTGTTGGTGCACCCGAGCGTTCAGCGAGTTGAGTATAGAAAATATAGATATAAGAAGCTGAAAAGCTACCTACAAGCGCTAGTATCCAGTCGACAGCTGGGATGCGATCCCTAGGCGAATTCTTCATGGCTGGATAAGCGGTAAAGGCTAGGAAAATAGCAAACGTAAGGTGAATTGCTCGAGCTTCAGTGTCGTTTAAAATTGCGAAGTTAAAAATGAATGGCAGCGGAGATGCATACCAAAGTTGGAACAGTGACCAACATAGAGGCACAAACCATAAAATACGGCCTTGGATACCACGAGGGCTACGCGCACCAGTATCTGATTGTGCCACCATTTCTTGCACATCTGGAGACGGTGATGTTGTCTGCGTCATGTACTTTATCCTTATTATTGATGGTCTGCCTTTTGTTACGAACAACTAAACGTGATTTCTTTCCTATCTAGTGTAGTGAATGGATAGAGAAATGCGTTCTTTGTTCGTCTTTGTCTTAGGCTTGATACGAAGGTAAGTCCTCCAAATTGGAGAAACTTAAAGGGTTGTTCTTTTCACTTAAATTATTTTTATAAAACGTGAAAAGCCAATAAGGAGGACTGGCCTCCTTATTGGTTTAGTAGGCTTAAAGTAGAGTTACTTTAGAAGGCCTACTTCTTTGTAGTACTTTGCTGCACCTGGGTGAAGAGGGATAGAGATACCCGCTTTAACCATGTCTTCTTTTTTCAGGTTAGCAAATGCTGGGTGCAGACGTTTGAATGTTGCGAAGTTTTCAAATACTGCTTTAGCAACGTTGTATGCAACTTCATCCGAAACGTCTGAAGTTGTTACCATAGTAGCAGCAACACCGAAGCTATTTACGTCAGCATCTGTACCGCGGTACATACCAGCAGGTACTGTGCTGTATGCGTAATATGGGTTTTCAGCTACGATCTTGTCGATCTGTGGACCTGTTGCAGAAACCAGTTTTGCATCACAAGACGTTGTCGCTTCTTTAATTGATCCGTTCGGGTGACCAACCATGTAGATGAATGCATCAATCTTGTTATCACAAAGTGCTTGTGAACGCTCAGAACCTTTCAGTTCAGAAGCAAGCTTGAAGCTATCGTTAGTCCAGCCCATAGAGTCCATTACAACACCCATCGTTGCACGGTCGCCAGAACCAGGGTTACCAATGTTGACACGCTTACCTGCTAGGTCTGAAACATTGTTAATACCTGCATCGGTGCGAGCGATGATGTTGAACGGTTCTGTATGTAGAGAGAACATCGCACGAAGTTTCTTGTATTCGCCTTGGTCTTTGAACTTACTTGTACCGTTGTAGCCGTGGTATTGCCAGTCCGATTGAACAACACCGAAATCTAGTTCACCAGCACGGATGGTATTAACGTTGTAGATTGAACCGCCAGTAGACTCGACAGAACAACGAATGTTGTGGTCTTTACGGCCTTTGTTCACTAGCTTACAAATCGCACCACCAGTCGGGTAATAAACACCCGTTACTGAACCAGTACCAATTGTGATGAACTCTTGAGCGTTAACTGCGCCAGCGCCCATTACAGCAGCTGCAATAGCCCCAACTTTAATCAGTTTGGTAAATGCCATGAATTTCCCTTCCTTTATTCATTATTAACCCTGAAACAAGTGTAGTCGTTTCTGGAGTTTCCTATTTGGAAACGGCACCTTTTTCAATCCATGTGATGAAAAAGTGGCTGAATAATATCAAAAATTGGCAGAAAATTACTCAAATGTTAAAAGATATAGCGAAAAAATCTAACAAATGACGGTTGGATCTCGTGTTTGATTTGCTATTGAGTTTTTTAAAATCAATGAGTTAGTGATTTTTGGGAGAGGCGGGATAGATATCTTAGGATGTGATTTGGATCACGAACTAAATAGGTGTTTGTGATCCAATAGTAATGGCTGATAGTTATGAAACTGTGAGCAATTATCCTGCGTATTCAAACAGTTCGCATACAGAATCGAACAGTTGCTTAGTGGTAACTGATAAGGTTGGAGTAATGAAGATAGTATCATCTCCAGCAACTACCCCCAGTATGCCTTCTGACTTACCTAATGAATCTAATAAGCGAGCAATAAGCTGCGCGGCACCAGGGCCAGTGTGTATCACAACCAATGCATTGTTGTGGTCAATATCTAACACTAACTCTCTTAAAGAGCTCGAAACCGTCGGAACACCAAGTTCAGCAGGAAGACAGTAAACCATCTCCATTTTTGCATTGCGTGTTCGCACGGCGCCAAACTTAGTTAACATACGCGAAACTTTAGATTGGTTGATACTTTCAAAGCCTTCATGCTTCAGGGCATCGACAATCTCGCCTTGCGAACCAAAACGTTCTTCTTTTAGTAGTGATTTAAAAGCTCGAACTAAGTTGTCTTGTTTTTCTGTATTGCGCATATGTCATTCTTATTCATTAACAAAGATGTTTGCATATTCTCGCATACATATTCAGTTCTCGCCAAAATATCACGGTAATTTGTTAGTCATATCACTGTAAAAATTTAATAGGATAATGTGTTATTTAAGACGAGTTGTTTTGTCATTTCAAATGATTATCGCCATAATGCGAACTTGCTGTGTAGCACGGTTTTATTGACTTGCGCGAAGTCGCAAAGCTAGCGTTAATTGATTGTAATCACTTTGTGATTAATATAGTTTTTTAACTTAAATTTAGCTCAAGAATTACCCTACAAAGAATCTATAAGAGAAAGCTCTCAAGGAGAATAACAATGAAAGTAGCTGTTATTGGTGCCGCTGGTGGCATCGGTCAAGCCCTAGCCCTACTACTAAAGAACCGCCTGCCTGCTGGTTCAGATCTTGCACTTTACGACATCGCTCCGGTAACCCCGGGGGTTGCTGCCGATCTGAGCCATATCCCAACGCCTGTTTCGATCAAAGGTTACGCGGGTGAAGATCCAACTCCAGCACTTGAAGGTGCGGATGTTGTGCTTATTTCTGCGGGTGTTGCTCGTAAACCTGGTATGGATCGTGCGGATCTTTTCAATGTGAACGCTGGCATTGTTAAGTCTCTAGCTGAAAAAATTGCCGTTACTTGTCCTACTGCTTGTGTTGGTATCATTACTAACCCAGTAAATACAACAGTGCCAATCGCTGCTGAAGTACTTAAGAAAGCAGGCGTTTACGACAAGCGTCGTTTATTCGGTATTACTACTCTTGATGTCATTCGTTCTGAAACGTTCGTTGCTGAGCTGAAAGATAAAGATCCAGGCGACATTCGTGTTCCTGTTATCGGTGGTCACTCAGGTGTAACGATCCTTCCTCTGCTTTCTCAAGTTGAAGGTGTTGAGTTTACTGACGAAGAAATCGCAGCGCTAACAACTCGCATCCAAAACGCGGGTACTGAAGTAGTAGAAGCTAAAGCGGGTGGCGGTAGTGCGACTCTATCTATGGGTCAAGCGGCTTGTCGCTTCGGTCTTGCTCTAGTGAAAGCACTTCAAGGCGAAGAGAACGTGATTGAGTGTGCCTACGTTGAAGGTGAAGGCGAGCACGCACCATTCTTCGCACAACCAGTTAAACTTGGCAAAGAAGGCGCTGAAGCGATTCTTAGCTACGGTGAACTGAGCGATTTCGAACGCAATGCACTAGACAGCATGCTAGAAACGCTAAATGGCGATATTGAGATTGGTGTTGAATTCGCTAAATAAGCGATAGATAACTGAACTCTGCTAAAACGACAGTTAACGAAAGCCGATCATTGCGATCGGCTTTTTTGATCCTTGTATTCAACCCACTCGTAATCTTTTTCTAATCTCGAAGAATTAGAGTATCGAATTATGGCTAGAGTCCAAAAGGGAATGAATGTTAACTATCTAGGTCGCTTGGGCAAGATATTGGTTATCGATGAGCAAGAGCAGTTCGCGTTGTTTGAGTCTTACAATAGTCATAAGCAATATGCAGTTCCGTTGGAAGAACTTGAAGAGATCGAAGCGCAACTACCTCTATCGTTAGAATCGAGTCGTTATTGAGACCCAGTGTATTATTTAGCAGGATCAAAAAAAGAGCCAACAGGCTCTTTTTTATTATATAGCTGTCTATTTACTTGCTACGTTTTACTGCAAGGTGAGCTAGCGTAGTTAAAGCTTGCTTATATTCTGAATTAGGAAGAATAGAAAGCTCAGCAATGGCTTTATCAGCTTCTTCGTAGGCTTTATTGGTCGTGTACTCTAACGAGCCAGTCTCTTTCATGACAGACATAATGTCGTCGAGACGTTCCATACCATTAGCTTTTTCAATCGCTTCACGAATCATGCTTGCTTGGTCTGGGGAACCATTGCGCATTGCGTAAAGCAACGGTAACGTCGGTTTGCCTTCTGCTAGGTCATCACCAACATTTTTACCCATCTCTTTACCATCAGCGGTGTAGTCCATCACATCATCAATAAGCTGGAATGCTGTTCCTAGGTACTTACCGTAGTTTTGCATCGCCGTTTCGATCTCAGGTGTAGACTCTGTAAGAATTGCGCCGATTTGGGTTGCGGCTTCAAACAAACGAGCGGTCTTTGAATAGATCACCTGCATGTAGCTTTCTTCTGTGGTGTCTGGGTTGTTACAGTTCATCAATTGTTGAACTTCACCCTCGGCAATCACATTTACTGATTCGCTCATTAGCTCAAGGATCCTTAAAGATCCAAGCGTCGTCATCATCTGGAATGAGCGGGTGTAAATAAAATCACCAACCAAAACGCTAGCTGCATTACCAAAAGCCGCATTCGCTGTAGCTTTGCCACGTCGCATGTCTGATTCGTCGACAACATCGTCATGAAGCAGTGTTGCTGTGTGGATAAACTCAATAAAAGCGGCTGAGGTGATGTGAGCTTCACCTTGGTAACCAAGTGCACGAGCTGATAAAAGAGCAAGCAAAGGGCGTAGGCGTTTGCCACCACCGCTAACGATATAAAAACCAAGCTGGTTGATTAAACTTACGTCAGAATTAAGTTGGGCTTGAATTGTTTCATTCACTTTTGCCATATCATTGGCAGTAAGCGTTTGGATAGCTTTAAAATCCATTGTTCATCCGGCTGAAGTTAGACCCTGTAAGGCTTATACGTTGTATTTAATTGTTGAATAATACACTAAAAAACGTTGATTAATACATCACTTAAAGGCATCATTGCCGCACTTTTCTTTGGCGAACATGTTTTCGCCAATATTTTAAAAATATGGCTTGTCATAGCGGCATGATTCCCGTAGAATCTGCGCCCTATTGATTAGTTTAGCGCACACCCGAGTTGTAGAATTAACAACCATAGGCTGTGCGGAAAAAGCGGAGTAAAATATGTACGCTGTTTTCCAATCTGGTGGCAAACAACACCGAGTAAGCGAAGGTCAAACACTTCGTTTAGAGAAATTAGACGTTGAAACTGGTGCAACTGTAGAATTTGATAAAGTTCTTCTTGTTGCTAACGGCGAAGAAATCGCTGTTGGTGCACCTCTTGTTGAAGGTGGCAAGGTTACTGCAGAAGTAGTACAACACGGTCGTGGCGATAAAGTAAAAATCGTTAAGTTCCGTCGTCGTAAGCACTCGCGTAAGCAAGCTGGTCACCGTCAGTGGTTCACAGAAGTGAAAATCACTGGCATTAACGCTTAAGTATTAGGAGAGTTTAACAATGGCACATAAAAAAGCTGGCGGTTCTACTAATAACGGCCGCGATTCAGAAAGCAAACGTCTTGGTGTTAAGCGTTTTGGTGGTGAATCTGTTCTTGCAGGTAACATCATCGTTCGTCAACGTGGTACTAAGTTCCACGCTGGCACAAACGTTGGCATCGGTAAAGACCATACTCTTTTCGCTCTTACTGAAGGTAAAGTGAAATTTGCAGTAAAAGGTCCTAAAAACCGTAAGTTTGTAAGCATCGAAGCTGAGTAATTTAATCTTTTATTAGATTATTTATACTAGCTTTCAAGCTGAATTCAAAAGCCCTGCCGATTCGGCAGGGTTTTTTATTTATAGCGAGAATAAAAAAGTAGACGCTCTGGCTTTAGTTTGAGAAGCAGTTTGGTTTTTCATAAACAGTTTAGTTTTAAGAAGCCGTTTGTTTTTAAGAAGCAGAAAGCAAAGAACCTCTCCTTATTTGTTCCTTGGTTGCAGATCGATCTAGATCTTAGGTGATCGATCTAAACACGGATCTGCTAGAATTTATATCACTCCTTGATGAGTGGTAACGCAACGTAAGTGCGGAGTTAAAAAATGAAATTCGTTGATGAAGCATCAGTAAAAATAGAAGCCGGTGATGGCGGTAATGGTACAGTAAGCTTTTGGCGCGAAAAATTCGTCGCTAAAGGTGGTCCTGACGGCGGTGATGGCGGTGATGGCGGTGATGTTTACATCCAAGCGGATGAAAACTTAAACACACTGATCGACTACCGTTTCCAACGTTTTTACAATGCAGAGCGTGGCGAAAATGGCCGCGGTGGTAACTGTACTGGTAAACGTGGTAAAGATATGACCATGAAAGTACCTGTAGGTACTCGTGCTGTTGATATCCACACTAATGAAATCGTTGCTGAAGTTGCTGAACATGGCAAAAAAGTCATGGTTGGTAAAGGTGGTTGGCACGGTCTTGGTAACACGCGTTTTAAGTCGTCGGTTAACCGTGCTCCTCGTCAAAAGACAATGGGTACTAAAGGTGAAGTTCGCGAACTGCGTTTAGAGCTTCTTCTATTAGCGGATGTTGGTATGCTTGGCTTGCCAAACGCTGGTAAATCTACTTTTATTCGCTCAGTATCTGCTGCGAAACCAAAAGTGGCTGATTACCCGTTTACCACGCTAATCCCTAGCTTAGGTGTGGTAAGTGTTGTCCCTGAGAAGAGTTTCGTCGTTGCCGATATCCCTGGCTTGATCGAAGGCGCAGCTGATGGCGCTGGTCTTGGTATTCGTTTCTTGAAGCACCTTGAGCGTTGTCGCGTTCTTCTGCATATGATCGATATTTTGCCGATCGATGGTTCTGATCCTATTCAGAATGCACTGACGATCATTGACGAGCTTGAGCAATACAGCGAAAAAGTGGCACAGAAACCTCGTTGGTTAGTGTTCAATAAAGTTGACCTAATGCCTGAAGAAGAAGCTGACGAAAAGATTCAAGAAATCGTCGAAGCTTTAGGTTGGGAAGGCGAGTACTTCAAGATCTCTGCTGTAAACAAGATCGGTACCAAAGATCTTTGCTTTAAACTGGGTGAGTTCATGGAGAACCTACCTCGTGAAGTTGAAGCAATTGAAGAAGAAGAAAAAGTTAACTTTATGTGGGATGACTACCATAAAGATGCGATGGCCGGTAAGAATGTCGTGACTGAAGATGACGACGACTGGGATGATTGGGATGACGAAGAAGATGACGGTCATGTTATCTATGTTCGTGATTAATAATCCTCGTAGTTTCTTATAAGCACTTTGGTCGCTTTTTCTAAGATACGCTGATAGTTTTATTAAACCGCAATGAAAATTGCGGTTTTTTTGTATCTAAATCATGACGTCTTGCTGTTTTTTATGCAAAATTTATCTTTAGATAATTAACGCCTATGGGAAGGAAATCATGGCATCAAAGCAAAGAGCGATCTCAAGGTTAGTCGCTCAATCAGGACAAATGTTATTAGCTCATGGCGCCGAGAGCACATTGGTCGGTGACATTATGCGCCGTATCGGTATTGCTTGTGGGGTGAATGAAGTTGAAGTTGCACTGTCAGCCAATGCGTTGGTTGTGACAACGGTAATGGATGATCATTGCATAACGACGACTCGAAGTTGTGCTGATCGTGGCATTAATATGCAGGTTATCACCGAGATTCAACGCGTGTGTATCATGATGGAGAAAGGGATTCTTGATTATGATTTAGCTTATAAGAAGATCCAAGGGATCAGTCCCGAACGCTACAACCGTTGGTTAGTTGTCGTAATGATAGGGCTATCGTGTGCTTCTTTTAGCCGTCTTGCTGGCGGAGATTGGCATGTCTTTATGATGACGTTTATAGCTTCGGCTTGCGGTATGATCGTGAGACAAGAGATTGGTCATCGCCATTTCAATCCGTTATTAAATTTCGCTATTACCGCTTTTGTCACCACCACCATTTCAGCTCAGGCAGTGCTCTACAATATTGGTGGTCAACCCACTATCGTGATGGCTTCGTCAGTATTGATGCTAGTGCCCGGTTTTCCTTTGATTAACTCCGTAGCAGATATGCTTAAAGGCCACATTAATATGGGTCTCGCACGCTTCACCATGGCCAGTTTATTAACGTTGGCTACAAGCTTAGGTATTGTCGCAGCGATGAGCCTATCTGACGTATGGGGGTGGGTGAACTAATGACTATTTTTGAACTTTTTGTTGGGTTACTCAACGACATGTTTTTTGCTGCGATTCCTGCGGTTGGTTTTGCATTGGTGTTTAACGTCCCGCAACGAGCGTTGATCTATTGTGCTCTCGGAGGATCCATTGGCCACGGTAGCCGTTACTTAATGATGCATTTCGGCATTCCCATTGAATGGGCGACGTTCTTTGCTGCTACATTGGTCGGCATGATAGGGGTGCATTGGTCGCATAAATTGTTAGCACACCCGAAAGTATTTACGGTTGCAGCCTTGATTCCGATGGTCCCTGGCGTGTTTGCCTTTAAGGCGATGATTGCCATGGTTGAGATTAACCGAGCAGGATACAACCCAGAACTATTGGCATTGTTGATGGAGAACTTTTTGAAATCGATGTTCATTATCGCAGGGCTTGCGGTTGGCTTAGCAGTGCCTGGGCTGTTATTCTACCGTCGTAGACCTATCGTCTAGCTTCAACTTCATTTTCAAGTAAGGACAGGACTTTCGATTTATGATCATCAGCATGATAGCGGCAATGGCGAACAACCGTGTAATTGGTAAAGACAATCAGATGCCTTGGCATTTACCTGCAGATTTCGCATGGTTTAAACGTTCAACTATGGGTAAACCTGTCGTGATGGGACGTAAGACTTACGATTCAATTGGACGTCCTTTACCGGGGAGGCTGAACGTTGTAATCAGCCGCGACGAGAGTTTAGAAATCGGAGGCGTCACGACGGTAACTTCGATTGAAAAAGCACTAGAGCTGGTTAGTGATGTTGATGAAGTGATGATCATCGGTGGCGGTTCAATCTATGAAAGCTGCTTACCAAAAGCGAACAAGTTATACCTGACTTATATCGATTTTGATGTGGATGGTGATACTCAATTCCCAGACTGGGGAGAAGGTTGGAAGCAGAGCTTTAATGATACTTATCAGGCGGATGAGAAAAACAAGCACAATATGGAGTTTGTGGTTCTCGAGCGTTAACGGTGGTTATTAAGCGTTAGGCTCTGAAAATGCTTGCGTTACTGTGCCCAGCTAGCGCAAGCTTCTCGTATCTCGTATCTCGTATCTCGTATCTCGTATCTCGTATCTCGTATCTCGT